>LBVV01000006.1 GCA_000993275.1 candidate division CPR2 bacterium GW2011_GWC2_39_10
TTTTTTTTATTCATAAGTTAAAGTATTTCAACTTTTTTAATAAAAATGAAGCTAAAATAGCCCTTTTTAGCAACACTTTTTAAGCATTATGCCCATTCCAGACCCGCCTTGATGAGCAAAGCGAGGCAGGCTTGATCTGGAATCCAGGAAGAATGGATCCCGCATCTAAGTGCGGGATGACAAATTGATGGGTCTGGTGAGCAGTTACTTTTAGACAGCCTGAATGGTGTTTACTGGACTTACGCAAACCTACCACACCTCCCACACCACCTAAAGATGGCTAAAATCTCTTTTTCTCCTGCCTGAGTATCTACAAATACGCTTCCAGTAGAGAAAAAAGATTTTATCTCACCTTGCTTCGGCTTGGATAGATGCGTTATTTTGCGTAAGTCCAGTTAATAAATTGGGATTTCATCCGCCTTGTTCCGCCTTGGCAAGACGCCAGTCGAGACAGGTTTGAAATTTGTAATTGGACATCTGACATTCAAAAAGGCCTCAAAAGGCCTTTTTTGCCCTGAGGCCTACTTCCCTGCCTTCAAATAAGAATCTATCTTTTTTATATTCTTACTTTCTTCCATGCCCGTTTGCCACGGTAGCCAGAAACCAAAAGTTGCTCCCTTACCCGGCTCACTTTCAAAAAAAATCTTGCCCTTATGGCCTTCTATAATTTTTTTACCTAAGAAAAGTCCTAGGCCGCTACCGTCTGGTCTAACTCGCTGAGCATTAGTACCTCTAAAAAATTTAGAGAATAAATGCCTTTGCTGGTCTTCCGGTATGCCAATTCCCGTATCCTTAACTTTTAAAATCACTCCGTCATCATCTCGATCAACAATCACTTCAATTCCGCCTTCTCTGGTATAGAAAATGGAATTTTCAATTAAGTTAGAAATCACCTGGCCCAATTTTAACTTGTCCACAACCAAATTTTTCCTTTTTCCGGCAATTACACTTAGCTTCAGGTATAATCCTCTAGACTCCGCCCTCTCTCTTAAATGCGCCATTTCTTCAGCCGCAATTTCGGCTAAGTCCATATGCACGCCTTGCATGAAAAACTTGTTGGTCTCAATTCTTGAAATATTTAATAAGTCGTCAATTAGCCTTTCCATTCTGTCCGAATTAACATAAGCTTCCCTCATAGCTGCCATCTGGGTAGTATCCAACTCGCCGAAATCACCCTCAACCAGCATATGAAGATAGCCCTTAATTGTTGTAAGGGGCGTTCTTAGCTGATGAGAAGCCATGGACAAAAATTGATCCTTGGCCTTATCCAGCTCCCTTAAATGCTTATTTGCTTTAACCAGCTTTTCCGTTGACTGATTTACTTTTTCCTGCAAATTTTCGGCAAAATGACAAGTTTGTTCATATTGCATTGCGTTTTGAATTGCAATTGATAACTGCTTAGCCAAAATCTTTAGAACATTAATGTCTCGAATTGAATAAGGTTCACTCGTTTTCTTGTGTCCAATTAAAAAAATACCGCCCAGGTAAGAATGCGTCTTCAAACAAAAACTAAGTCCGGAATCATATTTCTTTAGTATTTCTAAACGATAGTCTCCTTTTTCAAGTTCATATTCATCTACCATGGGCTGTCCCCATAAGTCTCTTGCCTCTTCCAAAGATATTTTAATTAATTTTCCGTATCCGATAGCGTAAGTTTCGCTAATCTGCCCCTCTCTTGTCGTGGCCACCAGTATATGGGACGTTTTCATTGATTTTTCTAAAATGGCATAAACTTTAAACAAAATTTCATGCAAGAGCATTGAGGAAGTAATATCCTCGCCAACTTCCTCAATTAATCTTTGTGTTTGATAATCATTCTTTAAAAAGAAGCTGTTTGTCGCCTCTTCAATTATTTTATGAATATACTCGAAGACATAGAAAAATAAAGCAGAAACAACAGCCGTTATTATTATAACCGTTAAATCAATCGTCCGTCCCGAAGCATATAGAATAAGAAAGCCCGCGATAAAACCGACCAACAAAATCATGGCTGTCAAAACTAAATACTGCACCGCCTTAGAAGCAACAAATCGGATGTCCATTAATCTATGCTTGGCCATAGCATATGCAGAGAAAGAAACAAAAAATATTGAACTCTGCGCATCCAAAGGGCCAATGGAAGTTAAACTAAATACCGGCAGTAAAATAAGGCCATAAATTAAACCAATAATTGCAAAAATTGACGTGCCCACAAGAACATAAAGCATTTGAACACGTTTTAAGCCATGGGATTTGACATATCCACTTATTAGCAAGTAAAGAAGCATACCAAGATAACCAGCTTGAATAACCGAATAAATACTATAAAGATTACCCATTTCTACGCTAAAATGCAAAGAATCTGTAATATTGATATCTCTAACTACTAAACCACTTAAAAAAGTTAAAAAAACAAATAGAAAGGCAGGCAAAGACACAAAAACAAGTCGTGCTTTCTCAATTGTTTCATTTTTAAGGTAGCTAATCCAAATAATCGCCGCGGGCATAGGCAATATTCCAAAAGCATACTCAGCCCTCATAAAAAATAAATTTGGATAAACACCAAAGAGAAAATTGGACAAAATCCATATAGATGTAAAACCAGTAAAGATTACGAAGTACCTGTTGACGATTCGCTCTTTTTGATTCAAAAAAGCTATCACGCCAAGTGATAATACAGATAAGAAACAAACCAGATTAATAATGTTTACTAAATACATATTCTCCCAAAAAAATCTACTTAATTAATTTCATTTCTTTGCCAATTTTCCCCAAACCCTTAACCAGTTTATCCAGATGCTCCTTTTTATGAGTAGACATTGGCACAATTCTAATTCTAGCCGTTCCCAGTGGAACTGCCGGCCACCTAAAGCTTTCAACATAAATTCCTTCTTTAAAGAGTGCCTTATTCAGCTTTACAGCAATGGCCTCATTTCCTAGTATTAGTGGCAACGATGGCACCGTCTGATCTCCCCAAATAGTGAAACCAAGCGCTGTCAGTTTTTTATAAAGATAATCATAATTATCAAGAAGTTTTTTTCTGCGATCAGCAGCAGTTTTGGTAATTTCAACAGCCTTCTTTAAGCCGGCAGCCACGCAAACCGAAACCGGAGATGAATACATATAAGCTCTCATCGCAATCCTAAAATAATCTATTAGTCTTTTCTCGCCTGCAACAAAGCCGCCCATACCTCCAAGTGCCTTACTGCAAGATCCCATAATAATGTCAACGTCTTTTTGAAGTCCAAAATGCTCGGCCGTACCTCCCCCTCTTTTACCTAAAATACCAATGCCATGGGCGTCATCAATTAAGGTTATGGCATCATATTTTTTAGCAAGATCAACTATCTCTGGCAGAGGACATAAAACACCTTCCAAACTGAACGAACCTTCGGTTACAATAAGTTTTCTTTTCTTCGCTGGCAGAGACCGCAGTATTTTTTCTAAGTCTACCATGTCATTATGTTTAAAGATTTTTCTCTCCGCAGAACTTAGTCGAACACCGCTAATAATAGAAGCGTGATTGTCTTTATCACTAATTATCACTCCGCTATTCTTAGCATAAGGCAGCGGAAACTCTGAGGTAAAAGGATCCATTAAAACTGTAAACATTCCTTCGTTCGTCATGTATCCCGTAGAAAAAAAGATAGCAGCTTCCTTACCGACCAAATTTGCAAATTCTGCCTCTAGCTCATCGTACAACCTTACATTTCCGGATAACAATCTGGAAGTTCCCGGGCCAATGCCGTATTCCCTAGCCTTTTCCATGGTTACTTTTATTACTTCAGGATCAGCCGCTAGACCCAGATAATTATTTGAACTAAACATTATGGTTTTTTTGCCATCTACCATAACTTCCGGCTCCGTTGGGGCGCTGTCTATTAATCTAATTTCGGGGTAAATATTTTCCTCATCCAAGATATCCAAGAACTTATGCATATTTTTAAATCTTTTATCCGAGTCTTTTCGCCCTTCCTTGTAAAGCTGTCTTAATTTCTCTTCCATCATAATAATTTTTCTCCAAAATTAATTAAACTAACAGATTAGCTATTTCTATTCTAGCATCTAGTACATTATCAATAAACCACTAAAAATTTTACTAAACATCATGGTCATAGGAATGGCCAAGCTCCCTAGCTAGTTCCGGCATTAATATTTTATGCACAATTTCCTTCGGTTCCTTATGTTTAATTTCTTTGTAGATTATGGGCTGCAAAAAAACCACTTTGCATATTTTTTTAAAGCTGGGAAAAAATTTGCCTCTTCTCCAAACTACATGCGACTCCTTAATGGCAACCGGTAAAATATCCGCTTCATTTTGGAGGGAAATACGGGCTACTCCCTTATAAGCTTTAAGCAGTTTACCGTCATTACTTCTTGTGCCTTCAGGAAAAATAACTAAAACATGGCCCCTCTTTAAAACATCCTCTGCAGCCTGATATACAGCGCTTCTTCCCTTTTTAAAACTATCCACTTTTATCTGACCGGTCATTCTTAGTATAAGCCTAAAAAAAGGGTTTTTATAAAAAAAGTCCGACACTAGAAAATAAAGCCTTCTTTTGCTAGCCACTACCAGAAGAGCAAAATCTAAAAAACTGGCATGGTTTGCCGCAATAATAATCGGGCCTTTTTTGGGTAAATAATGGATGCCCTCAACTTTTTCAACCCAAAAGATTCTAATTATCCAGCCCAATAATAATTTAGTTATGGAATAAAACATAAAATTATTATAGCAAATTTTTCAGGACTTATGCACTTCAATATTATTCGACTTTTGCGAGACATGTCCGCCTTAGAGACGGGGGACATTAAAAACCTCCCCTAAACCCTCCCAAACAGGCTGTCTAAAAAGCTTAAAATCAACTAGATTTTGTCATTCCAGCCTGTCTCGTTTGGCACTCACCAAGGCGGGCGAAAGCGGGAATCCAGTCCTTAGGTCATTTTGGGGCATTCTGGATTCCGGGTCAAGCCTGCCTCGCTGACAGCCTGCAAAGGGAGAGGAATAATAGAGAAGTTTCTTGCTTATTGTTTATTGTTTATTGAACCTATGCCAATTTTAAATGTTTCTTAATCATATTTATCTCAAGCTGTTGATTTTTAAGACCTTCTTCCAATCTTTTAATAGCCACATTGGTAAATATCCGTTCTTAATCCAGACGCATAAGAATAGAAGTATGCCCATCTAACACTGTCAAAATTTCATCTTTAAAATTCCTTATATCGGATCTTATTTCTTGAAATTCTTTATCTTTCTCATTTATTCTTGTATTGGTAGCCTTTATTAATGCATGGGTTTCAATAGAGCTGCTCTGTATTGCGGCCATTATATCTTTAATCTGCTTATCACGCTCTTCAAACTTTTCAGCAATATCACCAAAACCCTTGACCATCATGGCTGACAAATCTTCTAATATTATATCATTTTTCTTCATAATTACCTTTTCGCTAAATTGACTATTGTTAGTATAAAATATTTTCCACAAGCATTCAACCAATTTCGACTGAATGACATTTAATTTTTGGTGTGTCGTTTCTGCCTGTCTCGTTTGGTACTCGCCTGTCTAGGCGCCAAGGCGGGCGTAGGCAGGAATCCGAAATGAATGGATTCCGGATCAAGTCCGGAATGACAAGCAAAAGAAGGGCAGGGATGAGAATGTCCTCTTTACCTTACTATTGTCATCTTCTTTTTCATTTAAAATTGAGATTTTCTTGTTTCTTGCTTATTGCTTTTTGTTTATTGTTTATTTCTTCTGCTAATGCAAATTAAGCAGTTCGTGTTTCTTCGGATCTACCTTAATAGGCGAATGTATCGGAAGCCGGAAACCAAAGACGGATCCTTTTCCCGGGGTTGACCTAAAAATTAATTCGCCTTTATGATCTTCTATTACTCTTTTGGCAAGATATAAGCCCAGCCCCGTACCATCCGGCCTAAGGCGTCTGGCATTATCTGCCCTGTAAAATTTGGCAAATAATTTTTGCTGCATTTCTTTAGGAACCCCAATTCCGGTGTCTCTCACTTCAAAAACAAAATCCTTGTGGCTTGCCGAACATTTTACCGTCACCCCGCCCTTTTCTGTGTAATAAACGGAATTATCAATAAAATTCATGATAACCTGACGTATCTTATTTTCATCCGCTTCTATTTTTGGCATATCCGCCGGTGCTTCAAATTTTAAGAAAATGCCCTTTTGTCTTGCCGCCGTTGTAAGCTGTTTCATTTCTTCCTGAATCAGTTTTTTCATATCCAAAGGCATCGGATCAATAAAAAACTTGCCCGTACTCATTCTGGAAACGTTTAGCAAATCATTTATCAAATTAACCATTTTGTTAGCGCCCTGAAAAGCTTCGTTTATAAAATCATACTGCCCTATTTTAATTTCCCCCGCATCCCCTTCCAGCAACATGGATAGATAGCCTTTTATAGCGGTTAAAGGAGTTCTAAGTTGATGCGACGCCATGGAAATAAACTCGTCTTTTGCCTTATCAAGTTCCTGCAAATGTTCGTTTGCTTCCCTTAATTTTTTGGTTTTCCGCATTACTTCCGCCCGAAGGGTTAGGTTAAATTTCTGAATTTCCTCATACTGCTTGGCTCTTTGCATGGCCATGGTTATTTCCGGCGCCGTTATCTCCAAAATTTCAATATCCTTAGCCGCAAACATATCGCCCGATTTCTTTTCGCCAAGCATTAAAAGGCCGGCAAACTGATGATCTTCCATTAACCTAATTACCACCGAAGCTTCGTATTTTCTTAAAATATTTTTTAAGTGGCTTCCCTCTTCAAGCTCATCAAAGACGATTATATCAATTCGGCTTAATTTTTTGACGTCTTCAAATTTTATGTCCGGAGCACTTTTATACCCTATAGACTGAATAGTATGAATTTTATCATCTTCCACTACCACAAAAGTGCCTTCCAAAATTCTCATTTCCTGAATTATATGATCCAATGTTTTGTATAGAAGCTCGGTTAAAATGATGTTTGTGCTTAAAATTTTGTTAGTTTCCTTTAAAAAAGCCTCCGGATCATATTGCTCTTTAAAGAAAATACTATCCGTGGCTTTGGTAACAGCTTTTCGAAGCGGCTGAAAAGTAAAGGCAATTATAACGGCCAAAACCGTCCTTAATGCCCCTTGCGCCAAACCAAGCTGACTTGTACCCGGAAAGAATATTCTCTCAAGCGCCAAAACCGAACCGGCATAAACTCCCGCCACAATTAAAACCAAAACCGAATAAGCAATAGACCGAGCAACAACCAACCGAATATCCATAAGCCGATGTTTAACAATGGCGTAGGAGGTGAAAGCGATGAAAAAGGATGTAGCAATTGGTGCCAATTTTGCTGTTTGCCCGCTATTCGTGACCAAAGGAATAATCGCACTAAAGATAAGGGCAAAAATAATGAGCAAGCCAAAACCTAAAAAAATATATTTAATCTGAGATTTTTCTAACGAACGACTACTTTTATATTGCAAGATAAGAACGCCGAATAATAAAAGGAAAGCTATAATAAGATAAGCAAAATGCAGACTAACAAATGGTCCTAAAATTGGATTAAAACCCCAATCCTTAGACTCCATACCACTAATTAGCAAAGGGCTAAAAGTTACAAATGACAAAAAGACTGGTACAAATAAAAAATACTTTATTAATTTAATATAGCCTTTTTTCAACGTTTTCGGAAAAATCAAAGCAAAGTACAACAAGAAAAACATTACCCATAACGCGGCAAAGTTCGTAATTCTCGTCCACATTAATGCACTTGCTGCAGAATGGGTAAAATCAACTAAATAATTACTCAGTAAGGTTATAATAATAAAACAATCAACAACAAAGAAAACAATATTCATTTTACTTTTTTTATTCCTAAATATCACAACTAAACCCAGTATGATATTTAGACTAATAAAAATATAACTAATAAAATTATAAAATGGACTATTCACTTGATGCCTTTTTCTTTACAACAAATATCCAATTTTGTTTGGCTTGTATTTCTTCACATCGCTCTATAATAAAACCAACGCTTTCCAACATATCCTTTATTTCATTAAAATCTTGGTACTTTATTCTTCCCTTATTATTATAATTATCTAATTTCCTTTGAACCCTTAGTACTTTTATTAAACTTTTAATTGAAATAATATCTTTAAAAATCTCTTTTACAATTTCTACAAAAGTTTTGCTTTTATATTGTTCCTTAAAAAATTCTTTCGTGCTTCCTTTAGGTTTAGGATTTATCAATATCAGATAGCCATTTTCATTTAAGAGAAAAAATAAATTATTTATTAATTTTTCTGGCTTCGCAAGAAAGAAAATTACATTTATGGCAACAATGCAATCAAATGACTCTTCCTTATATGGCAATGTATCATTCAAATCCCATATATTAAAAGTGATATTGGGCTTATCGCCTATTTTCACCTTCGCTATACCAAGCATTTTTTTGGAAAAATCAAGCGCCTCTATTTGTCCTTGATATGATTTTTTAATTAAAAATTCTTCCAGTAATCCACTTCCACATCCTATGTCCAATATCGTTTTTGGTTTTAAATCTGAAATTATCTTCGCAACATAGTCAAATTTATCATGATGTGCTTGTGATACTTTGGAGATATTGTCATAATCTTTTGCAATATCATCCCATAAATTTTTCAATTCATTCTCCTATTTCGAATTTTTTTATAAACATCTTTTCAAGATCAACAATAAAAATCGCTGGCGCTTCAGCAAGTGGCGCAACTCCTCTTATAGCAACCTTTATGATCTCTTCAACTAAATAACCAGATCCAATGCTTGGTGGTGTTGCGTGTGATGCGATATGTAATTGATTTGTGCCAATAATATTATCTATAATTTCTGGAGTTACTCCTTTCGGTAATACTGGAAAAAAGAAAGAAATAGCCTTTCTCAAATCAGGAGTGCCATTTATCATTATTGCGTCTAGGATACTCTTACCAGAAGGATTAAAGCTGGTAAAACTTAGTATTTCTTTAGCAGCTTGGCTGGTAAAAACCCACAAATTCCTTTTTCTTGCTT
This sequence comes from candidate division CPR2 bacterium GW2011_GWC2_39_10, assembly GCA_000993275.1. Lineage (GTDB taxonomy): Bacteria > Patescibacteriota > CPR2 > CPR2 > CPR2 > GWC2-39-10. The sequence goes on from LBVV01000006.1 coordinate 9,016, forward strand.
CTAAATGTAAAATAATTTCGTTCTTTAATTCAAAAAAATCAATCGCATCTATTACAACGTCTGTCTTGTCTAAAAATTCATCAACATTATTTTCATCAATAAATTCATTCCAAAATCTAACTTTTAGATAAGGATTAATCCTCTTGAGCTCTTCACTTATTGCTTCTGCCTTGTATTTACCTATCGTGTCAATATAAGCTCCAAATTGTCTGTTTAAATTCGAAGCTTCAAATTTGTCTGCATCCGCCAATCTTATCTCTCCCACTCCTAATCTAGCTAGAATATAAGCCACCGGCCCCCCGAGTCCACCAGCACCGGCTATTGCCACTTTCAAATTTTTTATTTTCTCCTGCTCTTCGGGAGTAAAAATACCTATATTCCTCTGGAATATTTCATCATAAGAATACTCACTTGACATAAAAATCTCCTTTACCTAAATATATCAGAATATCCTAAGTAAGCAAAACCTTTTCCCCTTTTCCCCCATCCTGTCCCCCCATCCAAACCCTAACCTAACAAAATGATGAAATAGCCGCGACCGCGTGTATTTCATCATTCTAACAACATAGCGTGCACCCGGTGTGTGCCAAACAGACACATCTGGAATATTTCATCATAAGAATACTCACTTGACATAAAAACAGAATATTAACCATAAGCAAATATCACTATCTATGCGGCTATGATCATCTGTAGTTAAGCATCTCTTGCTAAACCGATTTTAATAATAGAATCATGAAAAATTGTTTCCAGTGCCATAATACTTTCTTCAACTGTGGCATTTTTTAGTATTCTTAACGGTATTTCTAATGCATCAGCCATTTCCCGTGCTCGTTTATAAAGAATTTCTTGATGTAATATTATTTCTTCAATATTCTTGGCTCGATCTAATCTTGTTAGATCGTTAAATCTTCTAAACAAAATCTCCTCTGGTTCTACATGCAACATCAAGAGGCCACAGGTATTTTCTTTTCTATATTTTTCAATTCTTATTGCATCCATTAAATTAAATTCTAAATGCTCATCAATCAATATTAAGGAATCATTCTTAGATAAAAAATGCCACCAATATTTATCTGCCTTATTGCCATATTCTTTTAATAAAGCGCTGTAAGAAAGATGCAATACTCCTTGGTTCCTAGAAATTGTCTCTTTTATCAGGGTGGTTTTACCCGAACCGGAAATTCCCAACACTTTAAGTGTTTTCATAAAAACGCTCCTTCAAAAACCGCTAGTGATGATTTAAAAATTACGACTCTTGCTTATAAGAACATTTCGCTTTCTCTTCCCAAATTGATTCTAGCGCTTTGATTAGTATAGCCATAGATTTAATATTTTTTATTGTTACTCTTACGCAATTACTTTTAAGATGAAAATATTCTCCCGAAATAACCAAAATGCCTTTTTGCTTTAATGCTATTGCTAAATTAATTTGAAATTTAGCTTCAATAATTATCATACTACAACAAGTATCAGTCGCCATAAAAGAAATTGGTAAGTTATCCTTTAAGTAATTAATTGAAATTTTAAGTTCTTTTCTCTTTTTTTCAACTAAATTGACTTTCGCAAGTGCGACCTCTGCCAAATAAGCAGATATCACGGAAACTTCAAATGGTGAAATAATATTTTTTATTTTTTTTAATAAACATGGATTTCGCACAACAGCATATCCGATTCTCGCCCCAGCCAACCCATAAATTTTAGAAAAGGTTCTAATTTCGATGATATTTTTATTTTTATATGTAAAAACATCTTGGCTTTCGCAGTATTCTATTAGCGAATTATCTATAATAATTATGGCTTTTGTTAATGCCGCAATTTTCTCAATTTCCTTAATATCTAAAAGGTGCCCAGTCGGGTTATTAGGATTTGCTAAATATATTATTTTTGCATTCTTCCCATTAGCTTCTTTAATGATTTTATCAGTATCAATTTCATAGGGAAAATGGTTAAATTTAATGGAGTATATATTAGCCCTCGCAAGTTTAGCATAGAACGAATATCGGCCAAAGGTAGGCACCGGAACAATTACGCTATCTCCGGGACTAATAAATGCTTGGGAACAATTCTGTAATGCCTTGTCGGAACCAGCAGTAAGAATTATATTTTGCGGAAAAGTTTTGTGCTTTAATGAGAGTAATTTATGTAAAATTGTTTCTTGTGTGTAATAATACTCATTTATGTCATCCAAAGGAAGCTTCATGGGGTCAAGTAAAGACACATCTGATTCCCCGCTACTTAAATCAAGATACGAATTCTCTCTTATTCTAGAAGTGGCATACTCTTTATACTTTAGGCCTAACATAACATGCATTTTATAATTAAAACCCTTGACCGTCAAGGATCTTTATGCGATAATAGCCAAGATCTGTTTTACGCGTAGTTTAAAAAGGGTGGTGAAAAAAATGAAAGCTGCTATAGACAAATGTACTTTATTAGAAAAAGCCCAAAAAGCCTTAAATGAAAAAGCGGAGCGATCAGATGAGATAGCTCAAGGATTTAGCAAAGATGCCACAAAATGGCCATCAGCCAAAGAATCTCATAGCGATACTAATCGCTCTCAATTACAGCATATGTCGCTAGCTGCAAAAAAAATGGCTTTAGATATACAGCTTAACAGTGTAGGCGCAATTGACAACATGGTGAAAAACTTGCATGTTCCACATGAAATTATTGGTTTTGGCTCATTAGTCAGTCTTCAATATGAAGATGACGAGGAAATTATGATAGCATTTATAGTTCCTGGGAAAAACAGTACTGAAATTGAACGAACAAGCAGCACTTGCTAAAGCTATATTAGGAAAAAAATGTGGTGATAAAGCTGTTATCAAGACAGGTCTTAGGGAATTAACCGTAAATATATTGGCGGTTGAATAGCTTACCAGCGAGGGGTTTTAAAAACCCCTCTTTTTTTAAAAAAATAATAAACTAACAAATTATAGAAAAATGATTAATAAGTTTACGATACCCGCCCATTGGGATAAAAAAATAATAAAGGAAATCTTGGATCATAGATCGGGGAAAGATCTAAAAAATGAGATCGACGAGATTTATGGAAGCCTACCGAAACCAATACTTGGACATGGCAGGACACCAAATTCTGTTGTCCAAATAACACAAAAGGAAGCATTGGATTTTAAAAAATATATATCCAAAAGAGGGATCGAATTTGCGTATTTATTAAATGGGCCAGCTAAAAAAAATATAATCCATTCTAAAAAGTCAGATGAATATTTGGATTGGATTATGAATGAATTCAGAGCCGATTCATTGACAATTACATCCATAGAACTAATGAAAAGAGTAAGACAATTAAATAATTCTATAAAAATTAATGTATCAACAATTGCGGGAATCAAAAATGTTACCGATCTAGTGAAATATTTGGAATTTGGAATATCAAAAATCATACCGCACCACGATACCAATCGCAATTTTTCTGATTTGGAAATACTTCAAAAATTTTGCACAAAAGAAAAAATTGAAATTGAGTTATTGGCAACAGAGAGTTGCCTTAGAGAATGCCCCAACCGATGGAGACATTATTCTGCAATTGCCAATTTTAAAGATGATGCTTCTTTTCATATTAACTGTAATACTAAAAAAATAAATCATCCATCAAATCTTCTAAAAGCGAACTTTATACGCCCGGAAGACCTCAAAATCTATAATAATATAGGAATTAATCGTTTTAAAATAACTGGTAGATCTAAACCAAAAGAATGGATAACGGAAGTAATACAGGCCTATTTTGTGGAAGAATATAGTGGAAACTTAGTGAGACTACTTGGGATAAGTGTCCCTAAGTTTCCTATAATTTGGAATGAAATTTTTATATCTAATAAGTCCTTGAAGGGATTCCTAAAAAATTTTCCCGATAATTCTCAACAAGAAGAACGTTACTGCCTTAATTGGCTTGAACAATTATCAAAAAATGGTGATTTTAAGTTATCGGAAGAGATTATAAATGAATATACTAAAACAGAATAAAGCACAATTTAAAAAAGATTTTGAGCCTTTTAAAATCGGTACAATTTTTAATCCCTTAAAAAGAAGCTTTAATTGTAAGCCATTGCACAAAGAAGTTTTAATCAAATATCCGTTACGCCTAAATGCAATGGCCTTAGATCCGTCAAAAATAACTGAAAATAATAATCTTGTTTTTACCCCAGGAGAAATAGTTTTTAGCATCGCAAAATTTACAATAGTTAAACTAAAGTTAACATCAAAAGGAATAAGGATAAATTCAAAAATTGGTAGAGAGTCCATAATAAAACATTCTGCTTTAATAATGAAAAAAACCATGGGGTATAAAGGAGGGTTTTATATTGAAGCAGATTCAGAATTAGATATTGCACACATAGGTATCGGCTCAAGCGGTTCTCTTATGTGCGCTGTAATATCGGCAATAAATGAGTTATTCGGCAAACCAATTTCGAAAAAAGAAATTATTCCATTTATTGCGCAAAATTATGGAGAAGATATTGATGGCTTGAATGATTGGCTAAATCCTGTTCAATGCATAGGCGGCTCAGCATGTTCTGGCAATTACGATGCAGGAGTAATGGTAATAGCTGGACAGAGCCAGGTAATCTCATCCTTGAAAATTGATCCAAAATATTCAATTATTATTGGCTTACCAAAAGATTACAAAACTTTAGATTCAAAAAAAGCTTTAGAGTTAGAGAAGAAAAATTTTCCATTATTTTTAAAAACAGGTCGAACTTATTCTAGAGAAATTGCCTACCGAATGATTCACGAAGTATTACCGTCATTATCAGATAATCGATTAGACATAATTGGTAATCTCATTTATGATTACCGTTACAAAATGGGAAGTATTAAAAACTGCTCTTTTTGTTACTCAAATTTAGAAAACTTGGCAGAAAATCTTTCGGCTATAAAGAAAATGGGTCTAGCGGAAATATTAAGCCTTTCTTCAGTTGGACCATCTTTTTTTGCGATTACGAAGAATCAGGCCGCCTGCAAGAGAATCTTTGAAGAAAATGGATTAAAAGTTTGGACAACCAAACCGTATAATCGAAAATATAAGGCAAGTTATGAATAATTATTGTTTCTGGGATGACATAGAAGTCATTAAATCTTTTGGAGAAGACACGCCCTCTGAAGAAGTAGTTGAATTCCTAAAAAATTTAAAAACGGTAAATAATACTAAAATTTTAGATTTAGGATTTGGCGGCGGACGCCATACCGAGATAATTGCCAAAATGGGTTTTGACACATATGGCTGTGACCCTTGCGATGGAATGATTAACTACACCAAAAATCGGCTGAAGGAAAAGGGCTTGAAAGCAAAAATAATTAAAGCTAGAATGCAAAATTTACCTTATGAAGAGTCATTTTTTGATGCAGTTATAGCAAATGGAGTTTTTCATCAGGCGATTTCATTAAACGATTTTATTAAATCAATTAAAGAAACTACCAGGGTATTAAAAAAAAATAGTTTTCTTTATGTAAATGTTTTCTTTTTAAATGAACACATATACAATACATACTACTCGAAAGAAAAAGAAGTATATACTTTTTTTACAGAAAAAGGCTTAATGACAACCTTTTTGCCAAAAGATAAATTTCTAGAAATAATGAGAAATAATAATTTGGAATTAGAAAAAATTGTTAGTGAAAAAACCACCAAGGTAAGCACTGGTTACAGACCGACATTAAAAGCAATTTTTAAAAAAACTTAGGAATTTTTCAATCTTTTCCCGTACCAAGAAGCAAAATCCTTAATAGCGTTTCCCCAAAATTGAGCCTCATAAAAAGGATCCTCCTCTCTTAACTCGCTCAATGTTTTAATTTCCCCGTCTGGTATAAAAAATAAATCATGCCACCTGCCTCTTTTACCATGCTGCTTTAATGCAATTGTTCCATTGGAACCGCCAGAAAAAACAATTGGATCTTTTCCCGGCTCACAAAAAGCAAAGGTATGTTCAAGTCTGGCTTTCCGATTTTTTTCATTTCTTAAAAGTTTTAAAAATTTTTCGGCACCAATTTGTTTATCAAAATAAGCGTTATAGGGACCCGGAAGACCACCCAAGCAATCGATATATAAACCCGTATCAGATTTTAATGTGTTGACACCTAGTTTATCAGCTGCATACTTTGCACTAAAAGTAACAACATCAACACAAGACTTTGCTTGAATTTCGATAATTTCAAAATCAGGATTAATAATATCAATATTAAAACCATAATGCTCTACAAAAAATCGGTTTGCTTCTTCAACTTTATGAGGATTTGTTGTTAAATAAACTAATTTTTCCATAGAGAAATCCTACCACTTCTTCAGATGATAATCAAGACTCTGTTTGGGCTGAGTACATCGGTAACAACTTTTGTTGTTTAGTTAATGGGCGAAATGCACACACCCTGTGTGTACTAGGTAGACACATCGGGAATATTTCATTTACACGATTGCTATAGCCACTTTCAAATTTTTTCCTTTTACTGCACCCTAACCATTGAGTAGCTTATTAAGATTAAATTTATTCCAACTCTGTCTCAAGAAATTATCAAAATTATCGCTTTTATTGTATATAGCCGTAAATATTTCGGTTAATGTTTTGTTTTCTAGTTTTATTTCTTTCCAGCGATCATAAATATTGAATTCACTTTTGGCTATGTTCTTTATTCTGGGATTATTTCCTATAATAGCTACCAAAATTTCACTTAATGACCAAGCTGGATCAGGAGACTCAAAGTTAGAATAATTATGTTTGGGAAAAAGATTTTGCCATTTTTTAAAATAAAGAAAGTGAATCATTTCATGGGTTGCCCAATTTAAAAGGATTGAATTGCTAAGTTTGTAAGGCAGAATCATTGATTTCGATTTTACAAATCGTGGAGCAATCGGACATGCCCCAATATAAATATTAATTTTATCATTTGAATCCCACCTCTCATCAACAACATTTTCAATTGCTATTGCTATCGCCTCAAGTTTTTTAAGATTTTCCTGCTTAAAATCTGTGAACACGATTATAAATTTGTACGATGAGCATAAGGTTTTAATCAAGAATAGGGAGCAAAAGCTGGCTTTAGATTATGATAATCCATCATGGAAAGAAAAAGTCATCAATCTTTTTGAAAAAACAGATTTTGTCCAGGAATTTCACAAGAATAATGTGATATCGGCGATGAAAAATGTAAGAAGCGATTGGGGGTTCATACGAGAATCAGGCTGTGGAGCTCGATATAAAAAATGGATCATTGATCCCATGTTTGATAGCGAATTATTCACCGTTTATAACATATTTATTAAGCTTAAAAATAAATATCCTGATAAATTAAATAATCCCGTGAATTTTTTTGCTGATCTGTTTAAGTCGTTGGAAACTGGAGATTCAAACAAAAATCATATCATAAAAGAATTTGTGAGTTGGTTGCCATGCGATGTTTTCGTTTGTGAAGAACATTTAAAAAATTGGATCGTAAAAAGATTATATTCGGAAAAACTTCTTTTGAGTGACGAATACATAACGAGGAAGTATTTTATTACAGGTATGGGTCTGTTGTTCGGCAAGAGAATGTCGGCTTCTCGTGGGCATGCAATATTGGCGAAAGACTTGATAAACTCTTATGGACCTCTTAGGACTAGACTTATTATGCTATTGGCTGGAGGACATCCGTCAAAAATTTACCAATATGACACAAATTTGCCGCAACAAGCCGACAAGCTGTTAAAAAAAGTAACCAATTACACAACTTATCTGACTACCTTAACCGTTGACGAAAAGATCGAATCTGATGAAAATGATCTTCTTGGCCTGGAAATATTGGACAAAAAAATAGAGAACTTGCTGAAGAGCGGCTATTATAGGCAGGTAATTTTAGAGTTGATTACCATTGTTCCAAAAAACTTTCGCAATCCAGACAGTAGGTCAGCCATTAAGCTGTTGAATATTTACAAAAAATATTTTAATATATTGTTGCCTAGTTTAATATTGTAGATTTTGAGCATTAACAAAAGGTGTAAATTAATATGAAAAAAAGAAATAGTAAATACGCATTGATTAGCGTTTATGATAAAAGGGGCGTGATTGAGCTTGCTGGTCAGTTAAAAAAATCAGGATATGGAATAATAGCCACAGAAGGAACAGGGCGGGAGTTGATAAAGAAAAGAATCCCATTTATTCCATGCGGAGAAATATCCAAGAATCCCGATTGTTTTGATGGCCATATGAAAACCATGAGTTTTTTTGTTGAATCGGGAATGCTTTTTGACAGGTCAAATGATACGCATGTCAAAGAAGCGAAAAAATTTGGCGTTAAACAGATAGATATTCTAATCTGCAATTTCTTCCCAGTGAAGGAGGTGGTTAAACAATTAAAAAAAAGCGATATAACAGATATCGTGAGAAGTTTTGATTTTGGAGGACCGACAATGGTTAGGGTGGCAGCACAAAATTTCAAAAATGTAATAGTTGTTGTCGATCACAAAGATTACAAGAATGTATGTAATGCTATAATTTCAAAAAATATTACAGACAAACTCAAATACGATTTGGCTCTCAAGGCTTTTAAATGTATTTCAGACTATGACAATCAGATTGTTAAGTATTTAGGCAAAAATATAAAGTCTCTTTAAATAAAAAATAATGAAAACATTAATATTATTAGAAGCTAAAAAAATCGCACTGGATATGTTTGAAAAAGTGGAACCGGTTGAGCATGGAGATTTTTTACGAATCCATTCTGAAAAAGTCGGCAAAGTTGCTGTGATGATTGCGCGAATAATGCAACTAGACGATGAAATATTCGAAATCGCAGGATGGATTCACGACATAGGATATTCGGAAAATTTCGAAAATCATGCCGATTTTTCGATTTCTATTTTGGAAAGAATGGGGTATGAATTGAGCGACGTACTAAGTGACTGTGTTTCAAATCATGGCAATGGGATGGATCCCAAAACGATTGAGGGAAAAATTTTTCAAGTGGCGGACAAGTTGAGTATTTTTGATATAGAAATAATTGGAAGCATGCTTAAAAATGGTAGTTTCCCATTAGAAGATGGTGATATCGATTTTTTGAAAATGATGTCTGAAAATGCATTAAAGTTAGTCAAAAATTTTTCAAAATGAAAGTGTGAATCACATAAATTTCCAATGATAATTTATTGGTTTTGGCTCATTAGTCAGTCTTCAATATGAAGATGACGAGGAAATTATGATAGCATTTATAGTTCCTGGGAAAAACAGTACTGAAATTGAACCGGTGTGTACTGGGTAGATTAATCGCCCTTACCCCAATAGAGCTATGCCCTTCTCTATTTAAAAAAAGCAGCGTTGGAATTAATGTGTCCGAATTTCCAATTCTTAAAAGACGATTTTTCGTTCCGTCATAAAAACAAACGACAGTATTAGATGTTCCGAAATCGATTCCGTACATAATCCAACCTATATATAACTTAAATATATTAGCAAAAAGTGTTAATATAAAAAAGCCATTTTTAAAAATAATATACTTTAAATTAAAAGGAGATAACTATGCAAGTAGGCGTAGCAACAAAAGCGGTAATATTTTATAACGACGATGTTCTTATTATAAATAAAAGTGATAAAGACGAAATCAACCCCAAAACAATGGATCTGCCTGGAGGAAGATTAGGATTTGGAGAACAAGTCATTGACGGTCTTGTAAGAGAAATTGAAGAAGAAACCAGTTTAAAGGAGGTTGAGGTCATTGGCCCAGCCAATACATGGAGTATTGTTAAGGGTGATCTTAATCTCGTTGGAATTACATTTGCCGTTAAGATAAAGAGGAAAAATGATGTTAATCTAAGCTTTGAGCACGAATCCTTTATCTGGTTGCCAATAGACAAAATTCTTAATGATAGCAATATGCCTGTATGGATAAAAGAAGAGGTATCGGCATCGGTAAAGTTAAAAAAAGCTTACAGTAAGTAAAAGCGAAATGCACACACCCGGTGTGTACTAGGTAGACACATCGGGAATACTCTGCATGCACTTGGACGTAATGACGGCGACTTTATTTCACTATCATCTTCTTTAATCTTAACGAAAATAGATAGGAGCCAAAAATAATCCAGCCAAAAAATAAAAACCAAAACCATAAAGGGATATTGCTGCCAAATAATATCACGTATATGTAAGGCGCAGCCCAAGCGATTCTATTAATTACTAATGCCCGAGAAAATTTTTTTTCAAAGAAAATATCGGAAATTTTACCTTTTTTTTCAACATAATATCTTTTTTTGAATCGAACTATTTCTGTGCCAATTGCTAGCCACCCCCAATAGTAAAAAGGAACAGAAAGAATCATTAAAAAAATAAATACCTTGGGATTAACATGGTAAGTATTAACTGCTAAGTCATTATAATTTTTTATTATATTTAAGTTCATCCCCTAATCACTTTTCTAAAATTAACTATGGCTCTGGTGATAACCTCTTGGCCAGGCTTAGAATATAGATACTTTTGGGCAAAATCGTTTAGTTCCTTTTTTTTATGTAAGGGCTGTTCTTTATATAAAAGATGCGGCTTTTCGTCATAAAAACCTTTCATAATGCAGCCTTCCCGTAATAAATAATTATATTTCTCTCTGCTCGCATGTAAAAATTCTTTTATTGTCAGCCATGTTTCGTCATCGGCAACAGCTATACTTTTAGTTTTTTTATCAACCAGATATGGGTTTGGGTAAACAAAATCACAAAAACGCATTATTGCGCCCAAAGTTCTGACATTAGGGCTGATAAAAACAAATTCGGTTAGCATTTTACCGGCGAAAAAACGCTTAATCAAAATTCTTCTCGTGACCTTAAGAAGCATTTTTTTCATCAAATCCAAGTCTCTGTATCTCGGATCCACAACTGTTAAACCGAATGAATAAACTTCTCTTTTTCGAATATTATATTTTTTAATCGGCGCAATTCCGATAATTTTGTAGTCTAAATCCCTAAGTATTAGAAGCAGATGAGCACCCAGCACATTTTTTTCTATATAATCAAGGCCGAAATCACCCCAGCCTTTCGTAACCAAAATAGATATTTCCTCTAAAACATCTTGCTTTATTTTATTCGGAATACTTTTTGACGGTTCCGTTATTATTTCGGTCGGCAATAGGATCGTTTTTTTCCCTATACCAAAAGCGGCCTCATCATCTTCTATTTTGATCCACGCTTGTTTACTTTTCCAAGAAAATCGCTGCATTTACTATCCGTTATTATTTCTTCCTTAATATACCAACTTCCCATCCCTTATACAACATACGTATTGATTTACTCATTTATCCCCGGAATCTTTTTAACCCCCTGCCACCAGTCATTAGAATCGGTTTTTTGCATTTCGTGCCAAAGCTTTCTAGCAGTTTCGGTTTTTAAAACTTTTCCCACGTTATCTATCCAATCCTGAGCAAACTTATAGCCTTTTTCCAAATATTCCTTAGCCGTAAAAGCCTGCTCCAAGTAATCGGCATCTTTGGCTAAATCACCGGCTATATTTTTGTTGTAACCAACGGAATTATAAAGTTTAAAAATAGACTCTCCCAGCCCCCCCAAATCTTTTGTCTGGTCTTTAACCGCCCCTTCTTTATCCGCCTTTATATAACGATTAGCAACTTTATGAATATCGCCAATCCGGCACTCGTCTATATCATGGAAAACAACCATACTGCAAATTTCACTTGGATTTTTATAGCCCTCTAAAAAAGCCAAAATATATGCAATTTGCGCCGCCCTTAAATTATGGTCGGCAACACTTAGGGGATCCGTTACGCCAGCAATAGTTAAGCCTACATGTCGGAGTCTTCTTAATTGCCCCAATTCATAAATAAACTTAGTAACTTCTTTTTCCATTTTGTCCTCCTCATTCATTGCATTATATCAAATTAGTTTGTTTTATACACATTTAAACAAACTTTACCTATAGATTAGGTTATGTCGTTTAATGTTTTTGTTGCGACATATATATCGTAATTATCAAAAATCAACATGACCTACACAGAGCCATAGTTCCAAACCCCCGATGTCCATCGGGGAGTCGAACAATATTATACTGTGAGATGCCGAAAAGGGAGTAGGTCTATTTAAGAATATATAGGTAATTGAACTTTTCCTGCGACCCCCTAATAATAGAAAAAACAGACGCTAATTCTGCGTCCAACTCGTCTTTGGTAAAAGCGTGGTAATATCTATCTTCTTTTTTTTGCCAAGGAATGAATGAATCGCCTACTTCAAGCCCTTTTTTTTGGGCTTGTTCTTGGTTTTTTACAATAAATTTTTCATATTTTGGCTGATATAAATCCCAAACAGTTAAAATAAACAAGCCATCTTTTTTTAAGACTCTCTTCACGTCGTTTAAAGCTTTAATTCTTAAATTGACCGATGGCACGTGATGATACGCCGCAATAGAAACTACAATATCAAAAAAGTTATCCCCAAAGGGCAAATTCAAAAAATCGCCTTTTTTAAAAATTGCTTTTTGGTGCTTTTTTTTGGCAATTTCCAGTAACTTAGACGACGGATCAACTCCGTAATAATTTATATCAGCCTCTTGATAATTCAGAAAACGACCGTTTCCGCAGCCGATATCCAGGACTTTCTGTCCGGATTTAAGATATTTTTTTATTATTTCAAATTCCGGCCAAGCCCTGTTTCTAGTGTCTGAAAATGACTCGGAAATATTTTCATAAGTCTTAATGGTACTCGCATATATTTCTTTTGCCTTTTTTTCGTTCATGACCCCATGATAACAAAAAATAACAAAAAAGGTAATTACTGATAGCTTCTATTCGGTTATTTAATTTTATAGATGTCTTCGACTTTATCGGCAAATTTTTCTAAAATTTGATTTCTTCTTAGTTTCAAGGTAATGGTTAAAAGCCCGTTTTCTACCGTAAAAGGCTCCGCAGAAATAATAAACTTTTTTATTTGTTCAATTCTGGAAAATTCCCTTAGCTGTTCATTTAAAAGGCTGTCGATACCTTCTTCAATTTTTTCGCCAAGCTCCCGTTCGGCAATTTCAGTAGGCACTATTATTGCGCCAATATGCTTTCGGCCATCACCAAACACCAAGCATTGACTAATATAGGGATGTTTTTCACATGCTTCTTCTATAGGCACGGGAAAAATTTTTTTGCCCGTTGTCAGCACTAATATTTCTTTTTTTCTGCCAATAATTGACAGAAAACCTTCTTCGTCCAATTTACCCAAATCCCCCGTCTTAAACCAGCCATCCGCCGATAAATCTTTTTTAGTAGATTCCTCGTCCTTGAAATAGCCTTTCATTACGTTTGGCCCCTTAACCAATATTTCATTATCTGCCGAAAGCTTTACGGATAACCCTTTTAAAACTTGTCCTACCGTACCAAAACGATAGTTATCCAAAGAGTTACATGCAATAACTGGCGCTGTTTCGGTCAGCCCGTATCCTTCCAAAACCGGAGTTCCAATTGAGTCAAAAAATTCTCCAAGCCATTTAGCCAAAGATGCCCCTCCAGAAACAAAAAACCTCACCTGTCCGCCGAAATTATCTTTAATCTTTTTAAAAACTAACAAATCATAAAATTTGTATAAAATTTTCGAGCGATTTTCCCTTACTTTGCCGTACTCTACAGCTTTTAAAAATAGATTTTTTTTGAATGCGCTCACCGATACTTTTTCGTAAACTTTTTCATATATTTTTTCATACAGACGAGGAACGGCAATAATAATTGTTGGCTTCTCTTCTTTTGCAAATTCAGACACCCTAGCAACGTCTTCTATGTAAGAAATTGATGACCCTGAAAATAATGGCACATAATAGCCAACCGTTCTTTCGAAAACGTGAGAAAGCGGCAAAACGGAAAGAAACCGATCTTCGGGAAATACACCGACACTTTCTACTAACGTAAGGGCATTGGAAACAAAATTTTTGTGGGTCAAGATTGCACCTTTTGGGTGGCCGGTTGTTCCGGAGGTATAAATAATTGAAGCATCATCTTCCGCTTTTATTCTGCGCGCTCTTTCTTCCAACTCTGTACCGGTATGATAATGACCAATTAATTGGAGGGAATTAATGAAATGCTGACCCTTAAATTTTTTTATAAGCTCTTTTTCTTTTTCTAAAATGCTTTCCAAGTAAATAACATCAATTTTTTTTGACTTGACGGACTCAATTTCCAAAATTTTTTCCAGCGCATCTCTGTCTGAAACTATAACTAGCCTTGGTTCAATTTCATCAATAATCCGCTTTATCTGTATAGGACTTAAAATTTTATGGATAGGGACTGTTATTGCTCCAATAAATAGGTTTGCCAAATCGGTAATAATCCATTCGGGACGATTTTCCGATAACAAAATTACTCGATCCCCCCCTTTAACACCAAAATGCTCGAAAGTTAAAACAAAATTACCAACCAGGTTTTTAAGCCTTTTGTATGGCATTTCCTCAAAAACATCTCCTTTTTTATAAAAAATAGCGGTTTTTTCGGCATATTTTTCTGCCACTTCCAAAAAAAGGGAGCAAATTGTCGGTTCCATGTCTTTCACTTACTTTATCTTATCTCTTTATTTGTTATATTTCAAAGAATTAGTATGTTAAGACTGCTGAGATATGTCTTACTTTAAATATTTATCAGCCATTTTTTTGAAAGTATCCACCGTACCATCGCTGCCGCTTTTTCTGTCTACTTCTTTACCCGCCTTAAAAAAGATGAATGTTGGCACACCTTCGATATTGTAAGTTGTGGCAATTTCTCTGGCATCGCTAACTCTAAATTTACCAACTTTTACCTTATCTTTGTAGCTATTTGCAAAATCTGTAACAATTGGCGCCACGGTCTGACAATGCGGGCAAGAAGAAAGATAAAAATCCACCATCACAAGCTTGTCGGACTTTAATACTTCTTTGTCAAAATTGTCTTTGGTTAATTTTATTTCGTTCGGTCCTAATTTATCCGCCGCCGTCTCCGGTTCTGTCTCTACTGCCGCCTGATTATTTTGATCCTCGGCGGACTTTACCTCGCCCTGATTACCTGATTGGTTAACAAATATGCCAATTCCAAAGACAACAGCCACAACTGCAACTGCGAAAAATACGTTTTTAGACTCTTTCATAATTCTGCCCCTTTTTAACTTGGTTAATTATAGCAAATAATTAGCTTTTAGCAAAATAAATAAGCCAAACGCTTGATTTTAGGAAGTTTGGCTTAAGAGGTTTTAAAGACCATGGGACAGAATACGATAAACAAAGAAAATTCCAAATCCCATTGAAAGGAAAAAATATGCCTCGCCGGCTTTTTTCTCGGTTACTTCAAAAAGACACATTACAAAAGACAAACCGGACAATGGAATTGATATAATCGCAGGCAAGAAAAAACAAGCTATCAAAATAATAAGCAAAATAATTTTTGTTTTCATCTTTTTCCCCCTTGTCAAATTGCCAACTTAAACGGTTGTAAATCATTATATAAATTTTTGTGTTTTTAGCAAGCCTATATTCTATCCGAGAACTACTCTAAGTACTTTATTTTTATGTAAATTCATGTTAAAATAAATACACCGCTAAAATGCCAATGTCAAAAATATTAATTTAGAAATTTAGCGTTTGACATTAATTCCGCCCTTGCCCCGGTAGCTCAATTGGATAGAGCGTCTGGCTTCGAACCAGGAGGTTAGAAGTTCGAGTCTTCTCCGGGGTACCAAAAAAGTTAAAAGTTTAGAGTTGAAAATTAAAAATCGGGGCTGGAATATAATTTCTTAAAGAATTTGACTTTTAACTTTGCATTTTTTATAGACTTGAAGCATGGTGGGCGTAGCTCAGTCGGCAGAGCTCTAGATTGTGGTTCTAGCGGTCGCGGGTTCGATCCCCGTCGCCCACCCCAGTTGTAAATTACAGAGGTTAAAGCCTTTGTTTTTGCTTTTGTATAAAGTTTTTCAGTTCTAAAGTTTATATGTTAAAATATTATTATGGAAACAAAGAATACAAATGCCCTAGAAAAACTTGCCGTATCAATACTTAACACTTTTTTTGTAATTCTGGTATCCTTTCCTTTCTATTTTGCCTATGGCTTTACTATAAAATATAGAATTATTTTAGTCATTATTTTCCTTTTTTATAACTTATTGTTTGTTTTTACCACCAAAAATAGATGCC
This sequence comes from candidate division CPR2 bacterium GW2011_GWC2_39_10, assembly GCA_000993275.1. Taxonomy (GTDB): domain Bacteria; phylum Patescibacteriota; class CPR2; order CPR2; family CPR2; genus GWC2-39-10. The sequence continues at coordinate 25,131 of LBVV01000006.1, forward strand.
TGGGAATGATTATTCTAAATATTTATTGGAGGGAAGAATACCCATTAAAAAATCAAGTAATTTACGCCTTACTATATACTTTGAGTTTCTCCACTTTAGTTATTTGGATATTCTTTCCGTTCGACCTATTACTCGTAAATTTGGTCTTAATCCAACTACCCTTTGTGTTAAAAACCGGAACAACCTTACACGGATATTTAAGCGGAAAAATGTCCGGTTTCAAGCAATAATACATCTGTGCTATTATTATTCATATGTTGCCCATTTTTTTAATTATGCTTATTACAATTTTATCGATCTCCATGGCCGGGGATTTTATTACCAAGAAAATCGAAAAAAGATCAATTGACATTCCCCTGCCTCTTCCGGTTTCCCAAACTATACAATATCAAATTGATAGCATAAGCTTTCTTTTGTTTATTTTGATGATTATTATTTTTGGTTTTTCCGGTCTTTATTGGTTTGCTAAGGGGAATATTAATGTCTGATATAAAGCTAAATTATGCAAAGCTGATATTTATTTTTATTGTTGTCATCAGCATATGGCCGCTTCTAAAAGACCCGTCCGCTTGGATCTTTTTGCATAATGTTGACCTGGTTTTTCATGAAGCCGGTCATTTTATATTAATGTTTTTTGGCGAAGCTGTTCATATTTTAGGAGGAACAATTATTCAGCTTGCAGTTCCGATAACCTGCGCTGTCGCTTTTTATTTAAGAAAAGATTTTTATTCTGTAGGCATTATGTTAATGTGGCTTGGCGAGTCAATTATTTATACCTCTGTTTATATGGGCGATGCTGTTAAACGTGTGCTACCTCTTCTTGGAGGAAATACTGACGGCCACGATTTTTATAATTTTTTCCCCATGTTTGGCATCTTAGATTATACAGATTCAATAGCATTAGTAACCAAAATTATTGGTTATTTAATAATTCTTGGAGGATTTATATTTGCTTTCATTAATATTTTTGACAAAGGTAAAGAAGAAAATTTGGAAGACATTCTCTTAAAAAGTTAAGCTCGACTAATTAAGGTTTTTGTAGTATAATTAATCGGTCAAAATATGAAATATGGTGCAAACAAGTAGTCATTTTCATTGGTTTCAACAAAATTTCTGCGATGGTATCAACTGTTTATTGTTTATTGCTAATTGTTTATTAATTTATGCGCCCGTAGCTCAGGGGATAGAGCGGCTGCCTTCTAAGCAGTAGGTCGGAGGTTCGAATCCTCCCGGGCGTACCATTGTTGCATTAAAAATTATCTTTAGACTAAGGCAAACAAAAACAAACGAAAAGACGAGTAGTGGGATGGATGAGAAGTTTATCCTGAGTGAAATCGAAGGAAATCCTCCCGGGCGTACCAGAATCTAAGCAGTAAGTCGTTCCCTACGAGTCGCGTGACCGTACGGATCTCTCCTGCTATAATATAAATATGTATCATGTTTATATTTTAAAAAGCTTAAAAGGCGGCAGTTTTATAAAAGAATATTTGAAGAATATTATTTAACGGGGAGTGGCGCAGCTCGGTAGCGCGCGTGGTTTGGGACCATGAGGTCGCAGGTTCGAATCCTGTCTCCCCGACCAAGAATAATAAACAAGGAACAAAGAACAATTAACAATCAGACGAGAAGGTAAAATAAAAACTAAAATTGTTTATTGCTATTTGTTTATTGTTTGTTAACATCCGCGGGTATAGCACAATGGTTAGTGTTCCTGCCTTCCAAGCAGGCGATACGGGTTCGAATCCCGTTACCCGCTCCAGTTTCGATAAGTACTGCATCCAAACTAAAATTATTTTAAAGGGTTCTCACCCTGCGGGTGATCGTCCGGAGGACGAGAATCCCGTTACCCGCTCCAAATTTTTAAACCTGTCTTTAATAAATAAGATATCTAAAACCGTGCGTAAAAGAAAACTATCCCCCCTATTATCCCGATGTGTCTACTTGGTACACACCGGGTGTGTGGTTGTGTTCCTGTGTGCTCTAAAAAATATCCAAGCTTCCTGAGCCACTCTCGTCTTTTACTATACCTGGAAAATAACTATTAGTAGTTGAACCGTTACCTAATTGACCATAAGTATTTACCCCCCAAGAAATAACTTTTCCATCAGGATAAAAAGATAAAGCGTGACCAGATACTACTATTAATGATACCCCCGACAAACCGATAGAATTAGATTCATTATTTACCCTAACCGGCAGCCCTCTGTTAATTGTTGTTCCATCCCCAAGACGCCCGCTTCCATTTGAACCCCAAGCCCAAATATTGGCATCTTGATCTTTAGCCATAGACGTACCACCGCTTCCTGCAAAGATTTGCTTTATACCTAATAAATCAATGATTCCGGCACTATCTTTAACGCGAACCGGAAGAACCTTATCTTTGGTGGTGTTATCCCCCAACTGGCCGCCGGAATTAGATCCCCAAGCCCAAACGTTCCCATTTGCGTTAAGAGCTAACGAATGCGTGCCGCCTGCAGAAATTGAAACAATATCGGATAATGATGAGCTGCCGGAACTATCCTTCACCAATACCGGCAAAGAACGATCCGTTTTACTTCCGTCACCAAGCCTACCATCCCAATTATAGCCCCATGTCCATATATTACCGCTTGAACTTAAAGCCATAACATGCGTACTTGAAGTAGATATCTTCGTTGTGCCAGTTAAATATCCAGTTCCGTCACTATTTTTAATTTTTACAGGCAAATTACTATTATTAGTCGTGCCGTTACCCAATTGGCCTCGACTGTTGCTGCCCCAAGACCACAAATTATTTATACTATCATTTGCGACACAAAATGATACACCGCAAGCAATTTTAACTATATTAGAAAGACTTCCGGTTCCAGATTCATTTTTGACGAGGACGGGAAGTCTAATATCATCTGAATAAATACCAACACCCAGTTGACCATTATCATTGTCCCCCCAAGTCCAAACATTGCCATTTGCATCTAATGCCGCTGAAAAAAATAAGCCTCCGGCTACTTCTATAATATTCTGAAGATAGCCAGTGTTGTCTGAATTATTGACTTTTTTTGGCAAACTTCTGTCACTAATTGTATTGTCACCCAACTGCCCTTCAGTATTAAACCCCCAAGCCAATACATTACCTGCCGATGTTACTGCCAATGAGTGATTGCTTCCGACTGCAATTAAGTTTTTTTCCGATTTACCTCCTCCCGAAGAGGTAAATAAAATTTCTAAACTTCTGTATATACCCCCTGATTGCCCCTTTGCCGTTATTTTGCCGGTGGTGCTATCCTTAGTAACAACCCAGCAAACACCAGAATAACAAGTTTCTGAAGCAATATAATCATCAGACGGATTTAACAGACCTTCCTCCAGCCCTGTCTCTGCCGCGTAGTAAGCCTGTTGGGAACTGGCGGCATCGCCGGAGGCCTTAATTTCTGTCAGCACTATTTGAGCAATAGAAAGGCCGATTGTTAAAACAATCATGGAGATAATAAGGGAATATAAAAGAATAGAACCTTTTTGATTTTTTTTGTTTCGGATTTGGAGCTTAAGCAAAATATCCCTCCAATAATATAATACACAAAGAAACGACTCTTGAAAAGTAAACACCAAGGTTGAACCCTTTATCCCAACAAAAACTCACTTAGAAAAAATAAAATAGATAACCGTGCTTAACAACCTGTCATCCGTAGGGTGAAAAACCGTTGTTTCTTTATTTTATCCCGACGTGTCTACTCAGTACACACCGGGTGTGTACTGAGTTCACAAACTAGGGCAGGTTTATTTTTATTTCTCTTACAACACCGTTAAAAGAACCTTTGGCGATTAACTGGCCGTTGTCGTTTTTAAAATAATAACAGGAAGATTCTTGACAGTTGTTTTCCTCGTAGCCGTTGGAAAGTGTTCCGGCATTGTGCATCTGCAAGGCTTTTTCTAAAGCTGTTTCGGCATTTCTATAGGCCTTGTCGGAATTTACCAAATCACTTGAAGCCCTAGTTTCGGTTAAGGCAATTAGGGAAATCGCAAGGCCAATAGCAAGCGCAATAACAGAAATAATCATGGCCCAAAGAAGAACCGCTCCTTTATTTTTTTTAAAAAACAAATTTTCTTTTGATTCTTTATGTCTTGTCGCAAACAAATTATTTTCTCCTATATAATATAATAAACAACAAGCAGGAAAAAGGGAAAGCAAAAAGGGTCGAACTCTTATTCTTCGACTCCTCTTAAGGGGGTCCGTCTTGGTGACGAGACAGGCCAGTCTTGGCGCCTAGACAGGCTTCGCTTAAGCGAGACAGGTGGAGAAGTGCCTTTAAGAAGTTACAAAAATGCAGTTCTCCACCTACTCCGTAGAGTCGAACAATATTAAAGTGCGTAAATCCTGTTAATATTAATTGTTAAAAGTTGAAGGTAAATTTTTTTTAAATCAGCCCTTAAGGCAACGCACCGAATGACCATGCGCCTTATCGGCTATGTTACGAATGACTGTAAAGTAGTCAGCGTGCAAGAGACGAAACCAAGCATTAGAAACAGTCGAGGTACTAGACCAATAATCGCCGTGAGGACCCGGATTGCCGAACGTGCCGTCGTCCCAATTGCGATGGCCGGCAAGGAATCCTTCAAAACCGGAATCGCCGGTAAGCTTTAACTTGGTGCCAGCCGAGCTGCAATCAAATACGCCGACTCTGATATCCGAACAAGTGTTGCCGTCATCTTTTAAATAATTTTCCAAGGCGTACCACTCAGAATCCTTAGGAACATGAAACCCGGCGGGACAAATGCCTTGGTCACCTTCTGTGGTGCTGCCATTCATGGCCGTATTCCATTGATACAAGCCGCCGTAAATATTGCAGTTCTTTTCATCATTATCATAACAATACTTCTGTCCAATAGCTTGATTAACGGAACCGGCTACCATGGTACCCACATTCATATTGCACTTCATCCATGTTTGAGGCGTGGGTGATGTATTAATGGTAACGGTGGGAATATAATTTGGGTCATAATTTCTTTGCGACATCAAGGTGTTTAAAGAAACTTTTTGTTTGTTTCCTTTGCTATCAGCCTTTTTGCTTTCGGCTGTAATTGTTAGTTTAAAAAAGGGCTGTACCGGGCCGCATTCTTTGGCAATTTCGTTAGGATCTATTTCAAAGCTAGTAACAACGGATGAGGTTGAAACAACATTTTGGGCGGCATCCGCATTTTTTTGCATTTTTATAATCCCCGCACCTGCTGAACAATTATCGCACCAAAAGGTTATTTTTTCGTCAGTTTGTGTAGTAACAATAATTTTATTGGGATCAGTGTCGGCACTAGAATTAACGGAAATACTTTTTGCGCCTCTCACTTCTCTTGATATAGCCTCTAGTGCATACCTAACGTCTTGCGTCACCTTCCTGGCACTATTGGCACTTTGGTAAGTTGACCCTATGGTTATAAACAGCTCGGTCATGGCCACTAAAAGCAAGCTCATAACCCCAATGACAACAATCATTTCGACAAGGGTGAAACCCTTGGAGTGCACGTAACCCCCGCGTCTTTGCGAGTGAAACGAAGCAATCTCCTCATATTTGCAACAAGATTGCCGCACTCTCCGGCGGCTGCCGGATCGTTCGCAATGACAATTGTACGCAGTTACTTTGGGATTGTTTGTTTTATTATGTTTATTTTGCTTTATCATTATTTTCCTTAATTTAGGGGGTGTAAAAACTTAGCGTTGGCAAAGCCGTTCCGTCGCCAATATAGGTTGCAGCATTCAAACTTACATCCTGCCCCACAATAGCATGTGGTGCAGCCAAGGTGCTGCTTAAATTAGCATTAAAATACAAATGAGATTTTAGCGATATGAAAATAGCCTTTGTAAAATCATAGGTTTTGCCCGCGGCATTCGCATTGACCGAAAAATTCCTTTTAGGGTCGATCTCATCATCATTAATCATTACAATGCGACCAGCCCCGCTAGGATTTCTGACAAAAGCGTTGCCGTTGTCATTATTTATTGTTATTCCATCTTTTGCCACCACGACAATGTTTTTGTCCGCAATAGCAGAGTCAAGCTCAATTCCACCCGAAGTTATGGTTATTGAGCCGGTAACATATAAATTACCTTTTAGCTTAAGTGCCGCGTTATTCTGAATAGTCAAATTGCCTATAACTATGGCATTATTCCAATTAGTATCAGAGCTTATTGTTATGTTGCCGGCGGCAAGAGAAGTTTTTTTGCCAACATCTGTCAAACCATTGATGTAGTTATAAACCTTGACAGTATCATAGGTAAAAGCTTGGTAACTTGGAACGCCGAGACAATTACCCGTAATACTTCCGGCCGGATTAACTGTTGCTAGCCCAAATAACGCCGTTCCTTGAATACACGCCGTTGATGCATTATAAAAATTTAATGTTCCGTTAAATGTAGAACGCACGCCCCCTCCAGCAGCGCTTGCAGAATATATGTTGCCGTAAAACTCGCCCCCGGCAGTAATAGACAGGTTGTTATTAGAGTAAATACCCCCCTTAACCGTAACATTATTAGTTGCAGTAAACGTCTGCATGGAAAATACCGTATAATTTAAAGACAGAGAATCTATTAAAGAAATTTCAGGAGGGGCCGTAGTGGCGCAATATGCTGTTGCCGTTTTATTTAAAGAATCGGTTAAAACATATTTATACCAAGTTCCGGCAGTTAAAGGGCTATCAGGTTTACTGCCCGAACTTGCTGCAGCTATGCCGAGCCCTGGAATTACAGTGCCATTCCTTGCAATAGTGGCGCTGCCGTTAGGGGAATTGTAGCCAAGCGTTATAGTTGTATCATCACTGCTAGAACAAACAAGCGTTGGGTCGCCGGCTACAGCGGCAGTGGCGGCCTTCCAATTTGTTAATGTTTTGCTTTCCTCAACAAAGCCTTTGCCCCAACTTACGTTGACGGTTATTTTTCTTTTATTGTCGGGATCGGCGGCATCTTTTTCGATCTTAATAGTGCGGGAAAAAGTTATTCCGTTTATGGGCGCTATGGTTTCGGTTTTATCGGCACTGGTTACGTTAACCATCGTCCACCCCTCGCTTGAATCAAAAGCGTTATCGGGTAATATAAACCAAGGAGAATACGAACTAACAAACAAGCGGGCATCCCAAGGGCTTTTGTTTTGTTTATAGTTTGTGTCCCTAATATTTTGGGCAATTTCTATAGCTTCCTGGGCTAAAAAGGAAGCTTGGGTTCTTTTTTTAGTTTCGCTTATGGCAACAATAGATTGCGTAACCAAACCCAAAATTGCCGTAAAAGCAACGGCAATTACTGTGGTTGCAATAATAACTTCTAACAAAGTAATGCCTTTGCAATTATTTTTTGCCGTTATGAGTTTTAAAATACCCCTCCGCATATAAATATTGTGCCCTTGTTATAATGTTAAGTCAAGTAAAAATAGAAATAGCTAAATCCTAAACCACGTGCACTTTTTAAAATTGATTTATTATGGGCTCTAAATTTGTCATTCCAAACTTGATTTGGAATCCATACTCTCTGGATCCCGGATCATGTCCGGGATGACAATTCTGGGAAGTTTTGTGAGCGGTCCCAAAGATGGGAGAAAAGGAATGCAACTTTTGAGTTTTTTTATTTCTCCTTTCCTTTTATTCTATATTCAATATTCCCATTCCAGCCTCTAAATTCTAAACTCTATATTCTTCCTTCCAAGTCTAGCTGCAGCCGACGGTTTCTGTGGGGCTTGTCCATACCTCGCCCGTTTGCATATTGATGTTAATTTTCTTAAACTTATTTTGGGATGTATCTTGTAAAACAAAAATGATTTTTTTGTAAATGGTGCCGTCGACCGGGATAATTGAGATATTATCATCGGTATAATAAATTTTTCTTTCGCTGGGCAGTTCGGCGACTTTAAACACAATACCTTTAAACGAAGTGCCGCTGTTAACGAGCAGACAAGTTGAATCGTCGGCATCAGAAGGGCGACATCTATAAATACACCCGAAATTAATATTGTGGATATTTTTGTGAACCGTGTAGTCTGCCGGGGATCCTTGATCCCGAAAAGAATATTTAGTTTGGGTGTCATCAGGAGAAGAAAAACGATCTTGGTTTGCAGGAAGGACTGTGCCTACTTTATCCACAAAATGACTGTAATACCATCTCTTATAACCAGGAAGGCTATCCAACCCCTCAATCATAAAACCGTAACCGTTAACATCGGTAGCCGCGCTTAAAGCTGTTGACGGTTTTGGGGCCAGGGAGTTTTCCCTTGCTTTAACAATTTCCGACTGCACAAGTTCGGCGGCCAGTTCCAAATCCGTGTCTTTTTTAATATTACCCCATCTTATGACCGCTATGCCCGACAAAATGCCGATAATACCGACAACAATGATAAGTTCAATTAAGGTAAGCCCCTTAGATTGTAAACATAAGCTTTTTTTGCCCTTCATGAATTTATTATAATCCCGTTAGAGATCGCGGGCAAGAAGAAATATTGCACACACCCGGTGTGTACTGAATTGACACATCGGGATAAGAGCTTTATTCGCCAACCAAGTGTTTAACTTTTTCCAATTCTTTTTGATAATCCGCTTGATCAAAAACAAATTCTTTGTACTGATCTTTTGTCTTAAAATGGCCCAATACGTCCGTGGTATTAATAAACTTATTTTGCTTTTGCCCCATATAATAGCCAAAAGATGTCCATTCGTATTTTGGGAGTTCATTTATTCTTATTATATTTGAAGATACCGGATTTAGATGGATATATCTCGAAACATGAACAAGCTGCTCATCCGTTTCAATCGGAACTGCTTTAAAAACCGACTGAAATACCGTCCCGACTCTATCGTATTTAACATTAAAATATTTTCCGTAACTATTTTGAAGATTTCGCATAAAAATTTGTGCTCCACCCTCTTTTAGTTGTTTTAGGAGCAAATGAAAATGATTAGGCATTAAGCCGAAAGATAAAATATCAACTAAAGGCTCATTCTTATTGAGCTTTTCCAGAAATTCTTCTTTATCTTTAAAAGACATTCGATTGTAATGAGAAAACCTTATCGATGGATTGCACCTAACGAAAGCTGCAACATCTAAAAATCTTTCATAGTCTCTTTGGCCTTTAAAAATAGGAGATCGGTTTACGCCCCTGTTGATAACATGATAAATACCTCTATCCACAAAAATTGTTTTTCTATACGGCATGTTAATATAATAGTTGTGTTATCCCGATGTGTCAATTCAGTACACACCGGGTGTGTGTAAAACGGTAAAACGGGAATTAAAAAAGGCCCTGAAGGGCCTTTTTACCGCTTAGGCTTAGTGCTTAGCTGCTAACATTAGTCACTGGTGGATTAGCTGCAGTTACCTCAGCAAGAGGATTAGTGTTTTGACTAGGCCGAATCACATAATTACCGTTTGCATCTGTTACATCGAGTTGGTAATAGTTTGTGCCGCCTAATGGATCAACTGGATAGCTAGTTCCTCCAGCTAACCATGCGCTTGGCATTCTTACGGTTGTTTCGGAAGTGCCTTTAAATACACAATCTGTAGCAGTCGCACAAACAGCAGCTCCGTTTTGTAAGGGTGATACAGCATTAAGATCAAACCATACTGTTGCAGCACCAGCACCGGTAGTAGGCTGAAGTAATGTGCCTCCAGTAACTTTATACTGCTCTATGGCGTTCCTAATCTGATTCATATCACTCGATCTTCTAGTGTTTCTAGCATCTCGGCTACTATTTCCGATCCTAACAATTATTAACCCCGCCAAAATACCAATAATGGCGATGACGACGATAAGCTCAATAAGGGTGAAGCCGCTGGAACCGCCGCCCCTTAATTTTTTTAATTTTTTCATTAACCCTCCTTAAAAAATTTTCGTTTTTATATTAAACAATTGTCTTACATATAATTATTGCCCATACTATGACAGTTGTAAATAGGAAAAATAAAATTTTTTTAATTTCTAATTACTCTAATTGACCTAATTTCTAAAAATCCTATCTTTGCTTGCCATAATATAAACATAATAAGATTTCATAAACCGATTATAAAAGATTCCCGCCTTCGCCCGTCTTGGTCCGCCTTGGTGACGAGACAGGCCAGTCTTGGCGCTTAGACAGGCGAGTACCAAACGAGTGATAAGTGGGGGGGCGGAATGAAAAAAGCGGAATGAAAAAATTGATAATTGAGAATTTTTGACATTTGAAATTTATTATTTGACATTTAGTAAATAGATTCCGGGTCAATTGATTGTATTTTTTTAATGAATGCCCGGAATGACAGTTTCAAGACAGTCTGAATATATGGATAAGCACCCTCCCCTAGCGCCTCCTCCTCCAAAGGCGGACAGGCACAGCAAGGGAAAGGAATGATGCAATTGTTTCCTGGTTACTGGTTTCTGTTTCCTAGCTTATTGATTTTTCACTGCAGACGTCAAGTCGTATAACGGTACAACGATACCGGCTACCACCAGGGCTACCGCCACGCCCATTGCTACTATTAGAAATGGTTCTAGCAGTTTTGAGAAATTATCAACTATTTCGTCAACTTCTTTTTCGTAAAAAGAAGCCAGCTTGCCCATAACTTCGTCTAAGGCGCCAGTTTTTTCCCCTACTTGAATCATCTGAATTACTATGCGGGGAAATTTTTCCGAGGATCTCAGGGCCGTAGAAAGGTTCTCGCCATTTTTGACTTTATCCAGTGAATCCATCAATTCCTTTTCGTAGTGAATGTTCCCTATTGTTCTCGAGGTAAGTTCTAAAACGGCCACAATTGACAAACCACTTTCCAGGAGCGTAGTGGCGGTTCTGGCAAACCTTGCCATATATATTTTACGCATTAGTCCGCCAAAAACCGGAATTTTTACAATAAAACTTGCCCAAAAATTCTGACCGGTTCTGGTGGTGTTTATAAAATACCTAAAGAGCCAAATAGCACCGACGGAAGCTATAAGTAAAATAAATTTATATTTAATCATAAAGTCGCTAAGACCGAATAGGACCCTGGTAAGCATTGGTAATTTAGCCCCGGAGGTTTCAAAAATGGCTTTCATTTTTGGGATTAAAAATATTGTCAACAGAACCATAACGCTAATTAAAGCCGTTAAAATAAAGGCCGGATAAATCATGGCGCCCCGGGTTTTAACGGCCATTTCATAATCCTTTTCCATATGATCGGCAAGTTTAAGTAAAATTTCATCCAGTTTGCCGGATTCTTCGCCGGCCGCAATCATATTTACAAAAATGTCCGTAAAAAGGTTGGGAAATTGCCTTAACGACTCGGCAAAAGTGGTACCGGATGCCACGTCTCTTGCCACTACTTTTATAATTTGATTAAAACGCTTGTTGCTTTGCTGCAGCGCAAGAGTTTCTAGGGCATCTACTATGGGAAGACCGGCGTTTATCATGGTGGCCAGTTCTCTTGAAAACATAACCTTGTCTTTTTGCTTTATCGGGGTAAACCTGTTTTCCAAATTTTCCAAAGTCATGGAACCGGATTTATTGCCGACATCCGTAGTTATAAGTCCGTGCTCACGTAAAATAGAAACCACTTCCGCCTCGCTTCCGGCCTCCATGGATCCCACTTTAAGATTCCCTTTATTATCCCTGGCTTTATATAAAAATTCCATAAATAACTAAAAAATTAATTTACTAAATTCTGTTTCCAATCGCCGTATTTCTCTTCATCCTGCTTTCTGGAAACCGCCCCCTTAAACTCGTCAAGTTTTCTCAAGTTCGCCTCCACTTGAGCGGTATTTGTTGAAGGCAAGATTACCTCGGCTGGTGCTTCTTTAAATTTTTTATAAACGGGGCTCGCTAAAATTGCCACTGCCGCCACGGCAGCCAGTAAAGCAAATAAAACGCTAAGCCTTTTTGCGGTTGCATTCATTAAAACCTCTTTGCCTCTATAACCCAACTTACGTTAATATAATCTTTGTTTTCCGCACCACCACGTTCCCTATCCAACTTTACTTCTTTTAACTCTAAAAATCTTTTATTATTGCCGACATTATCCATAAAATTGGTTATCTTATAATAATTAGCTTCTTCAACCCTAAATGTTCCGTTGTAAAAATAGGATTTAGCGGTTGCATCTTGGGTGCCCGTAGATGTTGGGGCGGAACCCGACATACCGTGGGTTGAAGCTAAATATTGATAATCGGCCTGGTAAGAAAAAAGCACAATTTCTCTGGAATCGCCAACATCAATAAGCCCACTATCTTCCATAATTTTATCAACCTGATTTGCCACTTCCTCCGGCTTATCATTTGGCGGTATTGCTTCTTCTATGCCGGCAAACAAATCTTGAAATGTTTTTTGATCATTTTCATACTTTTTTAAATTTTCTACTTTTTCATTAAGCGCTTTTAATTCTCCCTTTTTTCATATTTTTATAAATTGGACCCGTACCTAAATAGGCACCGGCAACGGCAACAATAAAAATAAGTAAACTTAGCGAGTTATAATATTTATCGGGTATCTTGGACAATATATCTTTTCCCATTAGAAAGCCTGCTTATTATATTTAGCCGTTATTTGAAAATTAATCCAATCCTCTTTGTCCATTGTTTCAATTTTATTGACCGTTACGGAATCGAACAATTTGGTAGTTACCGTTTGTTCCTTATCTTGAACCTTAATTGTCTTTTTTGTATCGAGACCATCTAGAAGCGCCGCATATGTCCGCGGATGATTAACGCGCATATCGCTTGTTCCAACCAAAACGATAGTATTATTATCATCAAAAATTTGGAAACCATCGATATGGATTTGATCTTTTGGAGTTTTGTCGGTAATTTTTTTTATTAAATAGTAATAATTGACATGATTATCCAAAGCCATGGTGGCTATATCGGCTTTTTGGCTCATTTTTTGAAGATCCAGCTCTAAACCTTTCATGTTCGCATATTTCGTATTTATTGTTTCGTAGTCAGCGTCTTGCTTGTTTTTTTCGTTTTGCAGATAAAGCTGAAAGCCATAAAGCCCGCCAAAATATAAAGCCAAGGTAGAAAGTGCAACAACTATTATAAAAATAGGCGAAAAATAGGCTTTTGCTAATTTTGAACTTATACCGGGCCCGGATACTTTTGGGGCGCTGTCTGACTGTCCGACCAAATTAATGGGCAAGAAACCCTCCTTCTTCTATATATAAGATACACTTACAAATAAGATAAGGCAAGACCAACTGCCACCGAAAATTTAGAAGCAACCGGCACAAGCTTTTCGCTGGGCAGTCTGGAGCAATCTATGTTGGCCCAAGGATTAACTTGGCTTACCTTAATTGACAATTCATGGGCAAAAAAATCATTAATTCTCGGCACCAAGGATGATCCTCCGCTTAAAATTAAGCCTTCAAAAGGAATATTTACAAAATTCGGATCTTCTTTTATTTTTATTATGCCTTCAACAATTGGGTTTAATATTTTTTTAATTGCAAAGAAGATTTTACCGTCAAATTTGCTTGGCTCCATGCCTATTTCCATTTTGGTTTTTATAGCTTCTTCCGGCTTCATGTTAAATTCCTGCATTAAAACGTTTGTTATTGCCAGCCCGCCTATGCTTATGGTCTCGGCATGTTTTAGAGTCCCTTCGCTGACAATCATAACTGTAGAGTAATTATGTCCCATGTGGATAAATATAAAACTTTTACTCATTCCCTTAAAAAGATTCATGAGGCTCAAAACTTCTATATCGAACCCCATTGGACTAACTCCGCCGGCAGAAGCTATTTGATTATATTTTTCGGCAACATACTGAGGAAAATACCCCAAAAAGATTTCTCTTGCACCGTCTTTTCCGGTTTTTAAAGTTTGCCAGTAGCTTAAGCTATCCTCGCCTTCCTTTGCCGCCCTATATTTAATTTCGTATTTCATGGCAAACTGAAGCTCGTCATCATCCATGGGCGGAAACGTAAAAATATCCCAACCGGAACTGTTTGATGGAATTGAAATAACTGCCTGATTGGCCGATATTTTGGCTGCCCCAAGTAACTGGCCGACAGCTTGGCCAAGCTGATTGTTAGCTTGCGGCGAATCGCTAAGTAGCATGCCGGGCGGCAGATTATATTCAACCGCGGACTGCAAAAAAACAGCTTCTTTCTCCTTGGAAAGCTGGACTATTTTTATTGAGGTTGAGCCTATATCCAAACCAAAGTAATCTTTCAAAAGATTCCCTCCATATATATAGTAACCAGGAATCAGGAAACAGTAAACAGGAAAAAACCCCATCCCTCCCCTTCAAAGGGGAGGGAGCAGGAGGGAGGGGTTTTTAAATGCCAAATTACAAAGAAAGAAGAAAGAATATAGTATAAAGTATTAAGAATGGGAATACAGAATATTAGAATATTTTTTGCTTTATTCCGTACTCTAAATTCTTATACTTAATTCTTGATTCTTCTATTTTAGGATTTAGGATTTATTTAGAAATTCGTAATTAGATATTAGGATTTAAAAAATCCGGCTATCGCCGGATTTTTTTACCTAACTGCTTCTTTTAGTCTTTTGCCGGCCCTAAACCTTGGCATCTTCATTTCCGGAATGTTGATATAGTCTCCGCTTTGGGGATTTCGGCCGCGTCTGGCAGCGCGTTTTCCAAGATCAAAGGTGCCGAAACCGGTTATGGCAACTTTTTCTCCCCTAACGATATTTTCGGTTACAATTTTAGTAAATTTGCCAAGAAACATCTCGACATTCTTTTTGGACATGCCGGTCTCTTTGGATAGCGTGTCAACAAACTGTTGTTTAGTCATAAATACCCCTTATTTATTTAACATAATAATATAGATAATTATTGCATAAGAATTTTATTTTTTCAAGAGAGATTTGGTGGTAAAAAAGAATATAGAATATAGTATAAAGCCCCAAGAATGGGAATATAGAATATTAGAATATTTTTTGCTTTATTCCGTATTCTAAATTCTTATACTTAATTCATAATTCATTATTCTTAATTCTAAGATTTGGATTTGTTTAGTATTTTCCGCCCGAGGCGGATCAGCCTTTGGCTGAAGAAATTAGGATTTAAGATTTAGAGATTCTCAAATCTCATCTTCTAGATCTATTCTTTTTATGGATTTTGCCTTTCCGGTTTCATTATCGGCATCAATAAGTACGGAGTTAAACCAAACCGGACCTTCTGTCGGAATATCATGCTTTTGAGGAAGACAGGTTAAAAACCTTTTTATCACAATTTCGGACTTAACACCAAGCGATGTATTTTGCGGCCCCACCATGCCCACATCCGTTACTACTGCCGTTCCTTTAGGTAAGACTCTGGCATCAGCTGTTGGCACGTGAGTATGGGTTCCAAAAACTGCCGTCACTTTGCCATCCAAAAATAAACCGAATGCCACTTTTTCCGAACTAATATCAGCATGAAAATCCACAATTATTATTTTGGCTTTCTTTTTTAATTCTTCAATTATCC
This sequence comes from candidate division CPR2 bacterium GW2011_GWC2_39_10, assembly GCA_000993275.1. Taxonomy (GTDB): domain Bacteria; phylum Patescibacteriota; class CPR2; order CPR2; family CPR2; genus GWC2-39-10. The sequence continues at coordinate 40,518 of LBVV01000006.1, forward strand.
CTTCAACCAGCCGAAATGGGGAATCCAGATTGGCGTTTAAAAAACCTTCAAGCCCAATCATATTAATTATCCCCACGTTGCCAAACGGGGTTTTAACAACATCAAAACCTCTACCGGGAGCGCCTAACGGATAATTTGCCGGACGAATAACTGGCGTTTTCGGGTTGTCCAGTTCGGGGATAAATTCTTGCTTTTTCCAGATATGATTCCCCGAAGTAAAGAAATCCACCCCCACTGCTTGAAGATCTTTCATGGTTTCCATAGTCATACCGTAGCCGGTAGTCATGTTTTCGCCATTAGCAATAACAAAATCCACATCTTCTTTTTTAATAAGATCCGGCAAAAGTTTTATAACAGTTTTGCGACCAATTCTGGCTACAATATCGCCAATAAATAAGATCTTCATATTTCTTCCTTTTTCTTATGATACTCTTAAAGCCGTACATGATTCAATCTTTTGAAATCAGAGTTAATTAATTCTTGATTTAATTCTTAATTCATAATTCGTTTTATTTCGCGTACTCGATTGACCTGGTTTCTCTTATTACGTTAACTTTAATTTGACCCGGATATTTAAGATCGTTTTCAATTTTGTCAGCGATATTGCGGGCCAACTTTGTAGCCTCAAGATCATCAATATTCTCCGGATTCACGATAATCCTAACTTCACGCCCGGCCTGAATAGCAAATGATTTTTCCACTCCTTCAAAACTATTGGCAATTGCCTCTAATTCTTTGAGCCTTTTGACATAATTGTCTAATGAATCCCGTCTGGCACCCGGACGCGCGCCGGAAATGGCATCGGCCACCTTAACAATTATTGCTTCAACGGACTTAAATTCTACCTCTTCGTGATGGGCTTCAATGGCATGTAAAATTTCTTCCGGCAATCCGAATTTTTTGGCAATGTCTCTGGAAATTATAGCGTGGGTTCCGGTTATTTCCTGGTCAACTGCCTTTCCAAGGTCGTGCAGCAAACCGGCCACTTTAGCAATTTTAATGTCTGCCTTTATTTCGGCGGCAATAGAAGCGGCAATTTTTGACGTTTCAATAGAATGACGTAAAACATTTTGAGCATAACTGGTTCGATATTTAAGCCTACCTAAGATTTTAATAACATCTGTGGAAAGTCCGCTAACTCCCGCTTCGTAAGCAGCTTGTTCGCCGGCTTCCTTAATGGTCTTGTCAATTTCTTTTTCACACTTTAATACCATTTCTTCAATTCTGGATGGATGAATTCGACCATCCTGAATTAATTTTTCCAGTGCCATTTTAGCAACAGCCCGACGAACCGGATCGAAACCGGAAATAACAATAGTTTCCGGCGTATCATCAACGATAAAGTCGCAGCCGGTTGCCCTCTCTAAAGCATGAATGTTTCTGCCTTCTCTGCCAATTATCCTACCCTTCATTTCGTCGCTTGGCAATTGAACTGCAGAAACCGTTGTCTCCGCTGTCATATCTTGCGTAATATGCTGAATTGCATACGCCAAAATGTCTTTGGCTTTAGAGTCCGCATCCTCTTTCACTTCTTCCTGCACTTTTCTAATCCATGAAACCATATCCTCTTTATAATCTTTTTCCACCAGTTTAAAGAGTTTTTCTTTGGCTTCGTCTTTAGTAAGTTTCGCCAAATTAATCAGGGTTTCTTCCTGCCTTGATCTTAATGCTTTTAACTGCGTTTTAATGTCGCCAATTTCTTCCTTACTTTTTTCTAAGTCTTCTTTTCTTTTGTCTAAATCGGTAAATTTTTTGTCTAAATTTTCTTCCTTGGACGCTAATCTTTCTTCTAATCTTAAGATCTGATCTCGACGTTCTTTCTCTTCTTTTTTGGCTGTTTCCGAGACTTTAATGGCCTCGTCTTTAGCCTCAATTACAATTTCTTTAGCTTTTCTTTTGGCATCGTCAACAAGTTTTGTGGCTTCAGCTTCGGCGTTCTCGGTTTCCCCGGCCATTCGGATTTTTCTGTAGTAGTATCCGCCCACGCCTCCGGCCGCACTTCCGGCAGCAATGGCCAAAAGTAGACTTAAATTTAATGGACCCATATTCGACCTCTTTCTAGCGTCAGACAATGGCTAAATTACAAAAAATTACCATGGAGTAGTGAAGCGATTTTTAGTTTTCTTTATATAGGGTAGCCTAAGGTCTGACAATGTTATTACTTTTATTATTACACCTCAAATTTAACATTAAAGAGCAGAAAAATCAAGACGAAAGTCTTTGACAGAAAACCCTTCGAAAAGCTCAGGGCTATAGCAAGAAACAAACAAATAGCTAAAATTTTTGAATTAAGAATAACGAATTATGAATCAAGTATGGGAATTCAGAATGATTGAACAATTGTAAGTTGAAATTTGAAAATCCCTTCCGCTCAAGGCGGACAAGCATGGAGGGAAATAATGGGGTGGGGTCGCTATTTGTTTATTGTTTATTGCTTATTGCTTTTTGACTTATCTTTTGGATAAGTAATACTGGGTTCTTTGTCATAGAAAGGCAAAATTTGGTCCATTTGGGATTTTTCCGCCTTGGCGAGTGCCAAACGAGACAGGTTTAACTTTTCTTCGCCTATTTCTAGCAATTTTTCAGGATTTTTTTCGTCTTTAATGCCGACAATTGGAATTTTAAGCGCATACGAAAGGGCATTGGCAATTGACACCGCAACTCTTGTACCTGTAAAAGGTCCGGGGCCTCTAAAAACAATAATCCCGCTTATTTTATCCGGCCGGGTTAGGCTATCTATTATTTTTAATAATTCCGGACGTCTTACTTCTCTCTTTTCCTCAACAGCTTTTCTTATAATTCCGCTCTCAGCGATGCCGACATATGTTATTTCATTATTTACCATGAGTATCAGGATCATATGTCCTCCAAGAAGTTTTTATATTTAGCGCCAAAAGTTTTAATTTGAATTTCTCTTACCGTTTTATTTATAAATGTCAAAATTATTTCAATTCTTTCATGCGGCAAATCCGCTTCCAAATTTTCCGGCCACTCCACTAAGAAAACTGCCTTATCATTTTTTAAGTTTTCTAAAAGTTCAAATTCGGTAATATCACCGGCGGAAAGACGATAAAAATCATAATGGAATATGCAAATATCGTTTTTACCTTTGTATATTTGCTCGATAGTAAAAGTGGGACTGGTTACCTCCTCTTTAGCACCCAAACCGGCAGCAATTCCTTTAGAAATTGTGGTTTTACCGCCGCCCAAGTCTCCTTTTAAAAGTAGCAAATCCCCGCCGCCAAGTTTGGCGCCGATTTTTTTTCCTAAATTTATCGTTTCTTCTTCACTTTCAGTTCTTAAAATTCTCACTTAAAACATCCTTATTTTTATAGGCGAGGTACAAACTGGCAATAACTGCTCCGCCCAAGAGAAACATTATACCTAAATTTCTATTATAGTTTAAGTCTTTTTCATCCGAAATAATATCCTCGGCACCCAAAACTTCCGGATCTTCAACGGTTCCCGTCTTTTTCGCTTTGCCGGCAATGGTTTTTGACGAACTTGAAGCGGACTTTTTAGTCGTTGACGTTTTTTTGGTTGTTGTTTTTGATTTAGAAATGTTGGCCGAGGATGATTCTTCCTCCTCGACTATGTTTTTGATATTTGCGCTGTTTTTTGTGACCGTTTGCGTCCAGGACCAAACATTATCAAAATTTGCAAAACTTAAAGTCGTTTTCGTTTTACCGTAATCGGGTGTTGAATAAATAATTGACCCATTTTTATCTATTAAAAGCATTTCATCGCCATCATTGTTGAGGCTAATTTTTGTTACAACGCTTTCAAAGACCAAAAATCCATTTTTTGGGATGATTGTCGCGGGTTGAATAAAAAATTTATGCACCGAACCTTTAACGTCCTGCAACGCCCAACCGCCAAGATCGACGTCAAAATTTTCTGTGTTGTACAGTTCTATCCATTCTCTCTTTGACTCGGAAATTTCGGTTGGCGGATCGGGGTAAATTTCGGAAATTATAATATTGGCACTTTGGGCGGTCGAACTTCCCGGATTATCTGCAGAGGCCGCATCTTCTCCGTCACTTAAAACCTCAAAATCGGCTGCATTATCGTCGGTATCAATATTATCCTTTCTTATCAGTTTTTGATTCTTACCCAGTGCGGCAGCCGGATTTTTTTCATAGTCTGCGACCTTGCCAAAACCAACTTTATCAACCACCGCTTTGTTCTTATCGTAAATTAGAACGGTATTGTCGGATGCAAGAGAATTGCTTTTAGTGGAATATTTAAGGCCTTCGTATGTTGCCTGCTGATGGGAGACAGTAATTGACTCTTTCGATTTAAGGGTTAAGGCCGGAAAAGCAGTAAGCAAGTTATATTCATTCCCGCTGCCAGTTTTTTTGGTCAGCTTAAAACCTTCTAAATTTATATCAGCGTCAGTTGGATTATAAAGCGTAACATATTCGTCATAAACTAAGTCTCCCGCAACCCTAATTTCAGATATTACAAGATGACTTGCCGCTCTAGCCGGCAAAGCGCTAATCCCCCCAAAGAGCATAAGAAAGCTAAAAAATAGGACCTTGCGCATATAAAAAGAATAACACGACAGAATTTAAAATTACAAATTTTAAATTCTAAATCCTAATTTCTAATATCTAATATCTAAACAAAATCCAATTTCAAAATCCAAAAATTTAGAATATTAGAAAGTGCAAATCTCGTCGAATTGGTTGAACTTGAAAATTCCTAGCACTTTGAAGCAAATGTAAAAAAGCATTTGCTCTTTTTTTTAATAACAATCATTTTTCCCTTCCTCGGCCTCCGCAGGAATAGATGAGTATCAACTGAACGTACATCTCAAAAAGTTGTGTTTGAGGAGGTTACGACGAGTTCGACTTTTTGAGAGTAAGAGAAGGCAGATGCGATTCTATGACGAGGACCAGCCGAAAGTTTTGGTTCTTTCCAAAAAGAACAAAAAATCCTTTAAGATTTTTATAGTTCTCATATTCCTACGGATCCGTCCGAACGAGCCGTATTGCCGGATCCCTCCCGCCGCCAGAGGCGGTCAAGAGGGCGGGCAGGCGGGCAGGCAAACGATTGTATTTTCTAAAGGAATGTCCGGAATGATGGAAAAATGAAACTACTGTCTTTTAAATTTTGACTTTACAAAATAAGCATTCCATCCCCATAAGAATAAAATCTATACTCATTATCTATGGCATGTTGGTAGGCCTTTAAAACGAGTTTCCTTCCGGCAAAGGCGGAGATTAGCATTATTAAACTGGATTTTGGCAAATGAAAGTTAGTTATTAGTCCGTCAATTATTTGAAATTTATAACCAGGATAGATAAAAATATCGGTTTCACCACCCCCCCCTTCTTTTGCATGAAAAGGGTCTAACCCTTTTTGGGCTACTGATTCTAAAACTCGCACCGTAGTGGTTCCAACCGCAATTACCCTTCGGCCTTCTTTTTTGGCCTTTTCTATTTTTAAAGCTGTTTCTTTGTTTATTTCAAAACTTTCTTTGTGCATCTTGTGCTCTTCTACCACATCGGTTTTTACCGGTCTAAAAGTGCCAAGCCCCACATGAAGTGTTACAAATGCAAATTCTATCCCTTTTTCGTCAAGCTCCCTAAAAAGCCTGTCCGTAAAATGAAGCCCGGCCGTTGGCGCCGCCACCGAACCTTCCTTTAAAGCATAAACCGTTTGATAATCTAACCTGTCACTTTCTAAAGCTCCTTCCCTTTTTATATAAGGAGGCAAAGGCATTTCGCCGATTTTCTCTAGCGCCTCTAAAAAATCTGATTTTTTTAAATTAAATTTGACAATAAAAATATCGTCTTTTTTCGAAACATGACCTTTAAAAAGTTTGAAATCCAACTCTTCTTCTTTACCCTTTTTCACCAAAGCTTCCCAACTAAAATCATCAATGTTTTTAAGCAAAAGCACTTCTTTTTTTACACCATTTAAATTGACTCCGTAAATTCTTGCCGGTATAACTTTGGAATTATTAAACACTAAAAGATCGCCTTCTTTCAAAAGATCTTTTAGATCATAAAAATGATAGTCTGAAAATTTTCTCTTTTTTCTATCTAAATGAAGCAGTTTAGAATGATCTTTTGGATAAACCGGCTTTAAGGCAATCTTTTCTTTTGGTAAATTGTAGTCAAAATCTTGTGTAAGCACTGTTCTTCTCCTAAAAATGCCCCTATATTATAACAGACTATTTAAAATACTAAATTCAAAGCACTAAATACTAAACAATATTTAATATCAAAATCCTAAACGTTTTGAACATTTATATTTAAAATTTGTTTAGTATTTCGATATTGGGATTTAGAATTTAAAAGTATCCTTTATACTTCTCTTGTCAATTGTCATACTAATCCTGTAATATAAGATTAGTGTAGTAACTAATTTTTTTGGGATTTTTAGATGAAAATAAAGGGAAATGAAATAAAATATCTGTTGGTCTCCTCCGGCCTGTTGGACGAAGAGACTTTAAAAGAAGCGGAAGCGGAAGCGGAAAATGCCGAAAAACCGCTTGACGAAATTTTATTAGAAAAAAAATACATAACGGAACGGGACTTAGTTAGAACCTACGCCAAATATATAAACGTACCCTACATTGACTTAAGAGACAGAATCGTTCCCAAAAACGTTCTCTTAAAACTTCCCGAAAAACATGCCATTAAGTATCAATCCGTATTCTTTGCGGAGGAAAACGGTATTTTCTTTTTGGGTATGGCCGATCCGGAAGATTTCCAAGCTGTTCAGTTTATAGAAAAACAATCCGGATTCAGGGTCAAAGTTTTTATGGCTGCACCAAGCGATATCTCTTATATCCTAGACCAATACAAAGAAGGGTTATCCACCGAAATTGCCAAAGCAGTTGTTGAGTCCGAAGAACAAGTGGAAGAATTTAAGGAAGAAATTGAAGAAGACGTTACCACAGATCAGCTCGGAGCAATTGTTAAGGAAGCACCAATTGCCAAAGCTTTAAGCATTTTATTGGAATATGCGGTTAAACAAAGGGCGTCAGATATTCACATCGAACCAAGAGAAACCGGTGTCATGGTCCGTTATCGAATTGACGGCGTACTAAGGGAAACCATGACTTTACCTAAAGCTATTCAATCTGCTATTGCTACCAGAATAAAAATAATTTCCAACCTTAAAATTGACGAGCACCGAGTTCCTCAGGATGGGAGATTTAAAATAAATATCGGCAAAAAAACAATTGCTCTTCGTGTTTCCACCTTGCCCGTCATATTCGGCGAAAAAATTGTGATGAGGCTACTGGATGAATCATCCAAACCGCTGTCTCTTGAAGAATTAGGATTTAGAGGCAAAGCCCTAGAAATTATTAAAAGAAATTTATCCAAAACTCACGGCATGGTTTTGGTAACCGGCCCCACCGGTTCAGGCAAATCCACCACACTTTATTCTATCCTTAATATTTTAAACACGCCGGGAGTCAACATTTCCACCGTTGAGGATCCTATTGAGTACCGTATCCCAGGAGTTAATCAAACCCAGGCCAACGCCAAAGTGGGCATGACTTTTGCCTTCGGTTTAAGAGCCCTGTTAAGACAGGATCCGGATATCATAATGGTCGGAGAAATTCGTGACACCGAAACGGCCGAAATGGCAGTACACGCCGCCCTAACCGGTCATGTGGTTCTGTCTACCCTTCACACCAATAACGCTGCCACCACCCTACCCCGTATGACAGACATGGATATCGAATCTTTTCTTATTGCTTCAACCGTTAATACCGTCATTGCTCAAAGATTGGTTAGGGTTTTATGCCAGGAGTGCCGGGAAGCCTACGCTCCCAGCGAAGAAATCTTAAATCAAATCCATGAGGGTTTTAACATGACCGAAGAAGAAAAAGCAACCGTTTCCAAAAGCCAAGAGGCCAGAGAACCCCAAGAAGTCCATTCCGGAGTCAGAAAAATTGGCTCCCCCTCAAGAGAAATTTTAAACAACAGATCAATTTTAGAAGCCATTGCCGAAGACCCAAGCATCTTAAACCGAAAAGCCGAAGAGCCGAATGATAACGAAGAAAAAAGAATTTCCAAAAAAGAAGAATCGAAAGCGGAAATAAAACCGTCAGCTTTTGGAAAAGTGACGCTTTTTAAACCAAGAGGATGTTCAAAGTGCGATAACGGCTATAAAGGAAGAATGGGCATTTACGAGGTCTTAGAAATAGATTCAGAAATTGGCGATGCTATCATTGCCAGAAAATCGGCTGAGGAAATTGAAGCTTTAGGTGTTCAAAAAGGAATGCTAACCATGCAGCAAGATGGATTTTTAAAAGCCCTGGAAGGCACCACTACGTTAGAAGAAGTTTTAAGAGTAACAAAAGAGTAATTAAATGAGCACTTTTACCTATCTTGCAAAAGAAAAAACCGGCAGTATCAGTAAGGGCTCCCTTGAAGCCCTAAACAGAAAAGAAGCAATTTCACTTCTTTCCGAAAAAGGCCTCACCCCTATTAGGATTGAATCTCAAAAACAATTTGGCAATTTTAAATCCACTACTAAAATTTCCAACAAAAAGAAAGTAAACATGGTGCGGCAACTGTCTACTCTTATTAACGCCGGAGTTCCATTAGCTCAAGCCTTCGCCGTTTTGGGCAGACAAGCCAAAGATGCGAGCTTAAAAATAATTGTAAATGCCATTCAAAAAGACTTGGAAGGCGGGCTTTCCCTATCAAACGGTTTGTCTAAACATCCCAAGGTTTTTTCCGAAGTTTTCATTAATATGATAAAAGCCGGCGAAGCCGGCGGTTCGTTAGACCAAACACTTGACAGGCTAGCAACCCAAATGGAAAAAGACCGGGAAATTGTCTCTAAAGTCAGAGGCGCCCTTATGTATCCGGCCGTTATTACAGTAGCTATGATTGGCGTTGTTATTTTCCTCATGGTCAAAATTGTTCCTCAAATTTCCAGCATCTTTGCCGACATGGGTTCAGATTTGCCAATTAACACCAAAATACTAATTGTCATTTCTAACGCATTCAGCCAATTTTTTGTGGGATTTATTGTGGGTGCCGCTATCTTAATTTACGCTTATATTTGGTCTTATAGACATTATGAAAAAATGCGTTTTTTTGTCGGCAAAACTTTAACCCGAATACCCATGATTAAAGAAATAGTTTTAAAGGTCAACATTTCCCGCATGACCAGAACACTGGCCTCTCTTTTATCGTCAGGCATTCCGGTTATTGAGGCAATAGACATCGTTGCCAACTCTCTTTCAAACCAATATTTTAAAAATAAAATTGGCGAGTCCAAACAATTTATCAAAAACGGTCAAAATCTGTCGGTCAGTTTGGAAAAAACCGGAGCTTTGCCGGAAGACGTTAAAGAAATGATTGCCATCGGCGAAGAAACCGGCAATCTTGAAGATATTTTATTTAAAATTGCCGAAGTTAACGAAAAAGAACTTTACACTTTGGTTGACGGCTTGTCATCCGTAATTGAACCTATACTAATGCTGGTTTTGGGCGGTATCGTCGGCTTTATCGTCATTTCCATGCTTCAGCCGATATACTCGTTAGGAGATTCCATCTAATGAAAAAGGGAGTTGTAAAAAATAATAGATTTAGTGAAATTTTACTTTTTTCAGTTTTTATTGTAATAATTGGACTCGTTATTGTTGCTGCTATTATGCGGCATAATTTTCAAAGTAAAAATGACATGAAGAAAATTGAGGAGCTAACCAAAATTCAAAACGCCCTAGAAAATTATTTTGATAACGAGAATGCGTATCCTGCCAGTTTAAGCTTGCTTGCTCCAAAATATATTGCCGCTATCCCGCCTAAAATAAATGATGACGACTGGATTTATTCGTCCATGTACAAAAACCAAAGCTACATCTTAAAAATTAATATGCAAGTTCTAACAGAACAAGAACCGAATATAATAAAAGAAGAGGATAAGCCGTATTATGTCCTATACGCCAAAAAATAAGTCCAGTGCAGGAATGACTTTAATTGAAGTACTAATTTCTTTAACCATAACCTGTCTTCTTGCATTGGCAGTTCTGCCCTTATATTCCAAAGCTACATACATTAATAGGCTTTCTAACAAAAAAAATATTGCCGTTAACGCCGCCTTGTCTAAAATCGAAGAATTAAGAGCCGCCCCTTTTGCCAACCTTGAAGATTCCAATTTTTCCGTATCCGAAATAAATGGCTCCGGAGTAGTGGATATTAGCGACAAAGATTGGGACGGCAGCGGCACTATTAGCGACGCGGAAAGAGATTTAAAGAACATAAAAGTTACAGTAAGCTGGTCTGACGAAGGGATAAGTAAAGAAATTTCAATCCCGACAATAATTGCAAAAAGTGGAGTAAACAAGCAATGACATTAAAAAACCGCGGCTTTACATTAGTTGAATTACTTATAACACTGGCTATTATGAGCGTAATTGTTTTAACTGTCAGTTCAATTTATATTAAAGTGGCCAAAATTAACAGAGAACAAGCTGAGCTACAAAGCTTACGCACATCTTGCAGGCTCCATACAAAGGAAATAAATACTTTAATACTGCAAGGTTTTCAGATAGAACAAGGACCGATCGTCATTAACGAAGTCAGCCATTCGTCTTCCTCTTCAAAAATTATAATTAGTTTAATTTCTTTGGATGCAAGCAATAATTACCGCTATCAGGTGGGGGACGTGCCTTATTTGGATTATGCAATTTACTGGACAAGCGGCGGGGATTTATACGAACAAATTTATGCCGCTAATTCAGATCAAACCAAAAGAAAGACGGTTGCCGCCCATAAAATTGACAGCGGCGCCTCACTTGCCTTTACCTACACTCCAAGTTTAGCATCAGCCAAATCCGTTACAACCAATCTCACTCTTTCAAGAGATATTCCGGGAAAAACATTATCGTCAAATTATGAACTAACGGCCATTATGAGGAATAAAGAATGAAAAATAAACGGGGCGCAATACTAATTTTGGTATTAATATTTTTAATCGTCTCCATTTCCATAGGTGTTTCTCTTACCTCACTGGTAATAAGGGGGCTTAAATCTACCCAGCAAACCTTCGACCAGCATTTGGCATATGAAGCCGCCGAAGCCGGCATAGAAAGAGCTATGTGGAATATAAATAATGGCGATAATGACGATGTTACTCTTCAAAAAGTGGATGATGCAATAAATAGTGAATATGAAGTTACCGTAGATGACAGCGTTGCCAATACGAGAATACTTACTGCAATCGGATACTCGCCGTCTAAAACAGCAACCAACAAGAAAACAAAAAGTATAAAAGTGACTGCCGTAACCGGAGGCGTAGGTATTGCCTTTAGATACGCCGTCCAAGTTGGCGCCAATGGAATTTCCATGGCTAATAACGCTGTTATTAACGGCAATGCCGTAACCGACGGCGACATAACCGGCAGTAACGGCTCAAAAATTATCGGGAGCGCCTGGGCTCACGGCACTATTCCTCCCAACCCAAGTCCCCCCGTAGTCACCCCTGTTCCGCCAAACGTAAAGTTGTCAAATCAGTCTTCAATTGCCCTGCCCGACGTTAATGTTTCCCATTGGAAAGAGGAAGCGGAAAGTGCCGGTGCTCCTTGTCCGTATTCGGGCCTAACTATTAGCACGCCAAGAAGTTTAGGCCCTTGTAAAATAAATGGAAATTTGATCGTTAACGCCGAACTAACTCTTACCGGTCCGTTATGGGTTACCGGTAATCTATCCACCGCAACAGATGGTGTCCATTTTAAACTGGATCCCGGTTTTGGTTCTGCCGGAACTGTCATTGTTGTCGATGGCACCATAACTTTAGGGAACAATGTTGTAGTAGAAGCCACCAGCTCCAGTCCTAAGGGCTATATCCTATTTTATACTGAAAGCAGTTCTTCCTCGGCCATTTTACTTGATAATAATGTAACCGGCGGCGTTTATTATACGGCAAATGGGATTATGACCGTAAATAATAATGTTCATCCCGTTTCGGTTGTTTGCAAAGGGCTATCCCTTTTAAACAACGCCCGGATAGATTACGACCAGGGCCTAGCCAGCGCCGAATTCCAAAGCGGCCCCTCGGGAGGTTGGGTAGTAAAAAGCTGGCAACTACTCTGAATAATAAACAATTAGCAAATAGCAATAAACAACTAAAAAAATTCTTAGAATTAAGAATAATGAATTATGAATAAAGTATGGGAATGAAGAATAAGGAATAAAGAAAAGAAAACTATATTCTAAATTCTATATTCCCATTCTTGGGGCTTTATACTATATTCTTTATTAATTTTTACTGTTCATTGTTTATTAGGCTTGTCCGTTTATTGTTTTTTGTTTATTATTGATACAGGAGGGTATTTCTATAAAAGTTGATCTATTTTATAAAGAACATAAACCAACCCTCGGGCTTGACATTGGCGCAACCTCTATTAAAGTTGTTCAACTTAAAAAATCCGGCCGCAATACAAAACTGGTTGGTTATGGCAATATAGGACTTCCCGGCGGATGTATATCCGAAGGCATTATTTATGATCCGGAAACCGTCGCTAAATATATTAAAAAGCTGCTGGAAGAACCTAAATACGGAAAATTTAAAGCGAAAAGAGTCAATTCCGCAATTCCCGAATCCTATATCTTTACCCGAGTGCTGGAATTACCGGAAATGACCTACGACGACATGGAGCAGGCCATTATTTGGGACGCTGAGCAATATATCCCAATTGCTTTGTCCGATCTATATATAGATTTCGAAGTTTTGGGTCCGGCCTTAAGCGCCAAGGAAGGCTACAACGATGTTGCTTTAGTTGCCGCTCCAAAAGCAATCGTCGATTCTTACATGAAAATGTTTGATCTCTTAAGCCTCGAGGTAGGCATATTAGAAACCAATCTTTCGTCAATCGCCAGAGCGGTTATATCTCAAAAAGAAATTAATGAAACCATAGTTCTTGCCGATATTGGCGGAGAAAGAACCAATATGGCAATTTTTGACAGAGCCATTAGGGTAACCGGAAGCTTGCCTAGAGGCGGTGTTGATTTCACCAGGGCAATTGCCGAAAAATGTAAAATCAATATATTGGAAGCGGAAGAAACAAAAAACCAAGATGGTTTGCCGGCAAAGGGCGGTAAAGCCAAAGAAGCAATGGAACCAATTTTATTGGAAATTGTCAGAGATATTAAAAAAATAATTGCTTATTACGAAGAAAAAAGCGGCGGCAATAAAAAAAATCTTGTCTCTAAGTTAATTATTTGCGGCGGAAACGCCTCTGTTCCGGGGCTAACGGAATATTTGGAAAAGGCAATTAACCTAAAAACCTTAATGGGTAATCCTTGGGCCAATATTTCTATCTATCCCTTAAAACCGGTACCAAAACTCGAAGCTCCCATGTATACGGCAGCCATTGGCCTTGCCCTAAAAGGAAATATCTATGCTTGATATAAATCTTATTCCCACAGACTATAAAAAACAAATTATTTTTGCCAGGGACAACCGGCAAAAAGTAAAAATGCTGAATTTAAGTTTACTGCTCCTAGTTTTAAGCGCCGGCCTATACTTATCCGGCAATAATTACTTTGATATTAAAACAGAAGAAAAAACCATTGAAATCGCTAAAATTGATCCGTCAATCAACAAATTAAAACCGATAGAAAAAAAATATAAAGCGCTAAATTCTCGCGTTGAAGTTCTAAAAACAATTGTTAAGAGTCATCTTTATTGGACAGAAATTAGAGATGAAATAATTAGCGTTTTACCTGAAAATACCGTAGTTCAAGGATTAATTCTTAACTCCGATCCCAAAAAGGGGCAACAGATAACCGGTAAGTCCAAAGACTTGGAAACCATTGCTAAGTATAGAAACAATTTGGAAAACTTGCCCTCGGTAAAAGACGTCAAAATAAATAGCGCCAAGCTAAGCGAAAACCTAGATTCCACCGATACTTCCGGTGGCCAAGCGTATGATTATAAACTTTCCTTTACACTTGACGGAGCGGCCTTTAATAGCACAGGCGGAGAACAAAAATGAATGCCGGAAAATTAAACAATTTGCTAAAATATCTCATTTACGGCAGTTTGGCGCTAGCCTTAGGCATTACCCTTTTTTCCGGTTACCTGTTTTACCTGAAAGGAAATGAATACTTCGACTTGCAATTGGATCTTAAGGACAAACAAAACCAAAAAGAATATCTGGAAGCAGTTGAGAAAGTATATAGCGAGGACTCAAAAAGCGAAAGTAAAATTCTGGAAGCCTTGCCAACATCTAAAGCGGTATCCGACTTTTTAACTAGCATTGCTTCTTATGCAACAAGCGTTGGTGCGACTATTGAAAATATCGAATTCCCGGAAAGCTCAAGTAAGACCGACAAAATTACTAATTTTCAAACGAAAATGAAAATGAATGCCGAAAGCGTTGACCCGATTATTAAAGTTTTAGGAATGCTTGAATATAATAGGCGCCTAGTTGATATTATAGACATTAGTATCGCTTACGACAAAACCCAAGAAACTGCACCATATTCGGCCAATATAACATTAAAGGCATATTACAAAAGCGACGTAACAAATGAAACTAAAAAATAACAAATTTCAATTTCAACCGATCAAATTTTTTTCTACCGCAATTTTAGCATTATTGTTTTTAGTTTTCTTGGAATTAGTTTATTTAGGTTTTTTCTATAAACCGGCCGATCTGGAGAAAAAAGCTGACCCGAAAAGCAATAAGGAATTTTTAGAAACTCTGGAAAAATTTAATTACTAAGGGTTTTTATTTTATAATATATTCTTATGATTTGTCTAATCCCAACCGCTGACCAAAGCTGAAGTTTGCTCATCTGGGCCTCAATCCCCTCTTGAGTATCGTAAAAAGCCGGACGATCCAAGTCTTTATTATAATAATATAATTCCGGCATCCCTTTTAAAATTGCAACAGCCGAAAAAATGTTCTCGGAGGTTACCACAATTGCTTTTTTTATTATTTTTAAGTTTTTCTCTTCCCAGTTTTCGCTTATCCCCTTTTCGTACATTCTGTAAAGACCCATAACCGCAAAGGCGACTTGTTTTATCCAAATAACCTCGCCATGATATTCTTTGGTGGAATAACCGCTCCTATGATCAACCAACGTCGGACCGGCGGGAGTATAAAAATATTTCTTAGAAATCATTTTCTTTGCAAAATCAACCGCTTTTTTTTCGTTCCCATCCAGATAAACAAAATAAAAAGATTCATCCAAGTGATTAACCTTAAGTTGCTTGTAATTTAAATATTCTCCTTTGTCTTGAACATTAAAAATTGCAAGGGCCAAGCCATCCATTTTGTCTTTATTTTCAAATTTAAAGCGCCTATAGTTGCCCTCCCATTTGGCAATTAACTCATCTATATCGGGAATTTTTAAATTTAAATCTTCCTTATGTTTACTAAGAAGTTTGAGTGCAGCCGGCATATAAACAACGTTAACATCAAACGGAGCAATTGGCGCAGTAGCGCCTGAATAGGCAGAAGCCGAATCCCGCCAATTCCCTGCTTGCCAAAATTCATCTTCTAAAAAAAGCTTCTCTTTTTCGGTTTTCTTTTTAAAAGTGATGACTTTTTTATTCCTGGCCTCCCTTAAGACATAATTTGCAACTTGACAGAGTTTATCTTTGTTTTCCTCAATAAATTCCTCTGAAACCGCGCGAAGTCCTAAAATATACCTTGGCTCGATATCAATCATGTGGCGCGTAATGTTTTTTGCATTAGCCTGAAGTGTCTCGTGCAAATACTCGCCAATAACATCCTCATGCCAACCCTTTCCTTTTTTTGTTACAAACTTTAATGCTTGTTTGTACATATAATCTATAATTTCTTGCGGCAAGTCCCCTTCCCCTAAATCCGCCGCCTCCATCCAGTCCCTGGGAAAAATCGTTCCATATTCAAAGCCGCTTGTTTTATCATAAGTAATAAGATGCTCGACTTCCTTTTCGGATCTGTCTAAAATATTTCTAATAAGCTGCCTTCGTCCCTCAAATATCCCTAAGTCTGTAATTGCCGCCGGCATTATCTTATCCACGCGCCTTCGCGTAAGTCTATCGGATTCCGCAATTATTTTTAGAGAAACCATATTATTTTCTGAATCATTAAGAATAAAGCCGCGCCGTTTTTCGTCCCTTTTAAAACTCATACTTTTTTGAAATAATAAGGCAACGCCATACCAATGATTTCCGTAACGGCGACGATAAAAAATTTTGCGGTCATCTCCTATTTCTTCCGCAAATATATAATTCGGCTCTAAATCCGGATATAAATTTACAATCTCTTTATAGTTCTTTCTTTTTTCGTAAGATTCTTCCGTAAGCTTGCGAACGCGGCGAATATTTCTTACAACAGGATCATGAAACAAAAAATTATTTTTTAAAATATTTATTTCTACGTTTAAGCGGCCTCTTTTTAAGGACACCGATTTTATCTCGAGGTCTTTTTTATAAAGATCAACTAAGCCCAAAAAAAGATGATTACCGGGGCCGACAATTCTGAGTTGTTCAAATGAGTCAAAATCCATATAGTAAGGACCTTCAATCCAAAAATTAGATGCTTCCTGTCCCACCATTCCCCCTTTCCTGTTGTAAATTAATTTTTGACTCAAATTTTTCGATATATGAAAATGAACAACCGCAAAATTTTTGGAGATAAAGGCCGGAATGAAAAGCCATTTCCCTACCCTCTTTAAAACCCTCTCTAAAATCCGAATCATGAAATGTCAAATCATATCTTTTAGCAATTTTTTTTCCGATTTCTTGAATCTTCTTAATATCCTGATACGGGCTAACAAGCAAAGTTGTCGAAAAATTTCCTATTTCCAACTCCTTAGCCTTTTTGCCGGTTTCCTCTAAACGAAGCGTGTAACAAGCTTCGCATCGATTTTTTCTATTTTTTATTACCCCAAAATATACTTTAGGATCATATTTACCCTCAATAAATAGGAATTTTAGCTTATTTGCCGTAACTATAGCATTTTCTCTTCTTTTTTCGTATTCTGCCTGCGGATGAATGTTGCTGTTTGAATAAAAACAAATAACGTCAAAACTGGACCTCAGTTTTTTTGCCGGATATAAAAGGCATGGCCCGCAACATGTATGTAAAAGTATTTTCTCCACAGTGATTAATTATATTATTAAATAGCATTTTTTCAACATGTTTTTTGTACCCAGAAAAGACCATAATCCGTAACTGCTCACAACCCTGCGTCTTTGCGAGTGAAACGAAGCAATCTCCTCTGCTTGAAACAAGATTGTCGCACTCTCCGGCGGCTGCCGGATCGTTCGCAATGACGATTGTGAGCAGGTACCATGATCCTTTTTCCTTATAAAAGTTTATTTTGTCCGGAATTAGGCAAATTTAGATGCTGATAGGCCGCCGTGGTGGCTTTTCTCCCCCTTGAAGTTCTTTCTAGAAAACCTATCTGCATTAGAAAGGGTTCATAAACTTCTTCTATGGTATCTTTTTCTTCGGAAGTTGATGCCGCAAGCGTGTTAAGCCCTACCGGCCCGCCGCCAAATTTTTCGATTATAGCCGTTAAAATATTACGGTCTGTTTTATCAAGCCCCAATTTATCAACGGCTAACAAATCCATAGCCTTTAAAACATCCTCAAAGCCAATTGTTCCGTCTCCTTTCACCTCGGCATAATCCCGAACCCGTTTTAGAAGACGGTTAGCAATTCGGGGTGTTCGCCTTGCCCTCTTCGACAGTTCCTCCAAAGCGTCAGTCTTTATTTTGACGTTTAAAATGTTGGAAGATCTTTTGACAATATGTGAAATTTCTTCCGGTTCGTAATAATCCAGCCTATGTGTTAAACCAAATCTGTCCCTTAAAGGCGCCGACAAAAGTCCGGCCCTGGTTGTTGCTCCTATAATTGTAAACTTCGGCAGATCAATTCTAATTGATTTTGCCCCGGGGCCTTTACCTATCATAATATCCAAAGCATAATCTTCCATGGCCGAATATAAAACTTCCTCAACAATTCTATTTAAACGGTGAATTTCATCAATAAACAAAATCTCGCCCTCGGTAAGATTAGTAAGAATAGAGGCCAAATCCCCCGCCCTTTCTATGGCCGGTCCGCTTGTAATTTTTATGCTGCTGCCAACTTCAAGGGCAATAATATTAGCTAGGGTAGTTTTTCCAAGCCCCGGTGGCCCATACAGCAATATATGGTCCAACACATCGCCCCTTTTTTTGTGCGCCGCGATGCTGATGTTTAAATTCTCTTTAATACTATTTTGACCGACAAAATCGGCAAATTTTTTCGGCCTTAAAGTAACCTCAAATTCATCATCTTTTTCTTCTACTAGATTGTTAGTGATTTCTCGCATGCATTCCTCATATAAATATATTTATTATTGTGGAGGAGAATAAACAATAAGCAATAAACAATGAACGAATTAAAAATTTGTCTTCTCCTTAACTTTGCCAATCAGAACCCACAAGATTTTTCCTATTTCGTCAGCAAGCGCTATAGACTCCTTATAATCCTTTTCGCTTAAATATCCTTCTTCAAAAGAAAAGCTAAGCAAGTATTTAGTTTCTTTTAAAGAACCATAAGAAATTAACAAAAATTGCTTATAACTTTTGTCGCTTTGTCTGGCATAGCCCTCAACAATATTTAAGGGAACCGATAATACTGCTCTTCTTAGTTGCGAAATTACTCCATAAACTTCTTCTTTAGGAAAGACTCTAGTAATTTTGTAAACTAAATGTGCAAGTTCATTAGATTTTTCATACAATGGATTTTTATTCATAATCGCACCCCCACTTCTTGCTTATTGTTTCTTGTTTACTGTTTCTTGCTTCTTGCTTATTGTTTCTTGTTTATTGCCCTCAACGCTTGCTTCACTCTCTCTTCAACTGAAAGATCTCCCGAAACATTCCTAAGCGCCGCATCTGCTTCCCGCGCCAAGTAGCCAAGACCAATTAAAGCATCATGAGCATCGTCAGCTTTTCTTTCGCCTATCCTCTCTAACTTTCCGGATAATTCCAGAACTAATCTTTCGGCCGTTTTTTTACCGACTCCCGGAACACTCACTATTTCCTCCGGCCTTCCCTCTTCAATACTCTTTTTTAATTTATCGGCACCCAATGACGACAAAATAGAAAGTCCCGCTTTTGGGCCAATACCGGAAACCGCAATAATTTTTTCAAATAAAAATAACTCTTCTTCGTTATCAAAACCAAAAAGAGATAAATTGTCTTCTCTCACCTGCAAATAAGTATAAAGATTGATTTCTTTGCCTACAGATGCTCGCCCGAAAACACTTGCCGAAATATTCACCTTGAAACCAATGCCCGAAACGAGCACCGTAAGGTAAGAATCTTTTTTTAAAATAACTTCGCCCGATAAAAAATTAATCATCCTGTCTCTCCTAGCAAGATCATTTTAGGTCAAGATAATTAAAATAGCAATTGGAAACAATAAGCAAGGAACGAATAACAATAAACAAAAAAACTCAAACTGTCTTAGAACTACCCCCTACTGTCATTCCGGCCATATGGCTCGTCCAGACGGATCCATGGGGATATAAAATCCATAACCACGAGAAATGGCTTTACGAATGGATTCCTGGTCAAGCCAGGAATGACAAATTAAGAAGGTTGCGAGTTTTCGGTCAGCCTTAAGGTGTAAATGCTCACAACTTGTCATTCCCGCGGAGGCGGGAATCCAGTAAGCTCATTGCACCGGATCCCCGGGTCCCGCCTGCCCAAAAAGCGTCATTAGACCGCTTTTTGGGCTCAAAAAGCTACAGAACGGGCAGGCAAGCCCGAGGATGACAAAAATATAGTTTTCGGACAGTCCATGTATTTCGCATTTTGTTCATTAATCATCATAATTATTAATATTAAAATGCGAAATACGTGACAGCCCGAAGGGGCGGATGGATTTATTTTAAAACCAGTGATTTTTCGTAAACCTCTGCGTAAGACTTAACCATTCGCTCTTTACTAAATAAGCTAGCCCTTTTTCGACAGTTTTCCCGATCAATTTTGTCAATTTTGCCGACATGTTTCGACATTTCATCGACGTTCCTCGAAATGTAGCCGCAATAACCGTCTTTAACAATTTCCGGCACCGACCCCTCTCTAAAAGCAAGTACGGGAGTTCCGCAGGACAAGGACTCAACCATTGTAAGGCCAAAAGGCTCCGGCCATTTTATAGGGAAAAGGTAGGCGTAAGCATCTTGGAAAAGCCTCACTTTGTCCTCATGCATCACTTCTCCAACATATTGGACATCTTTGCCGCTAAGTAACGGCTTTATAGTTTTCTTGTAATAATTTTCATCTGCCGGATCAACTTTGGAAGCCATAATCAATTTTTTTCCTAATTTTTTTGCCACCTGTATGGCCTCAACCGGCCCCTTGCTGTCATTTATGCGGCTAAAATATAATAAGTAGTCACCTTTTGGATTGGCATTATACGGATAAAGGTCTAAATCAATTCCGTTATAAACCGTACCTACCCAATTTATGCCCGGCAAAGATAGCTTCTGATTTTCTGAAATAGAAATATAGCCCGAAGTTCCATTAAATAAAGGATAATACTCTTTCATGGATACAAAATCCAAACGGCCATGAAACGTTGTAAGAAACGGGATTTTTAGATGACGGCTCATGTGCAAACCATAATAATCGGTATGCGAATGAACGACATCAAAATTACCGTTCAATATGTAATTTAAGCTTTTTTCGGCGGCTAAAGTTTGATAGATATAAAAATCCATCGGCCATTTTATTTCTTTAGCCGTTCGCACTGACTTTTTTGTTACCGAAACTAACTTGGCATTAACCTTTGAATCTCCGGAAGCAAATAAGGTCACATCGTGACCTAAAGCCTTTAAGCCTTCAACCAAATTATAAACCACCAGCTCTGTTCCGCCGTACATCTTCGGCGGCACGGATTCTACTACGGGAGCCAAAATAGCAATTTTCATAAAAAACCCAAACTTATAAAGAAATTTTACTCCTTTTAAGCGTAACCAACAATCGGCACCGCAAACAAACTACGGCGATTTTTCCTTACGAATTTTGGGATATCTTATCTATAAAGTTTGCGTTTTGCAAATGGCACATGGCAATTGCTAAAGCATCAGCCGCATCATCAGGACGCGGAATTTCTTTCATTTTAAGGAGTATTTTTACCATTTCCTGAATTTGTTTTTTTGATGCTTTGCCGTATCCGGAAATAGTTTGCTTCACCTGAAGCGGCGTATATTCGAAAGAAGGAATTTCGTTTTTAGCCAGCACTAAAAGAATAACGCCTCTTGCATGGCCGACAGATAAGGCCGTTTTGGCATTGTTGCAGAAGAAAAGTTGCTCCACGGAAGCAACGTCCGGCTTGAAACTTTCAATTATTTCAATTAAATCTTCCTCGATAATTCTTAACCTAATTTTTAGGTCTAGATTAGCTTCTGTTCTGATGCAGCCATATTCCAAAACAGTAAGAACGTTACCTTCTTTTTTTATAACACCGTATCCGGTTGTGGCTGTTCCGGGATCGATACCAAGGATTATCATATAGGCAATACCCCCACACACGAAACAAGATTGCCGCACTCCCTTCGGTCGCTCGCAATGACAAGTTTGGAAGTTTTGCGGACATTCCTGATATTTGGCATTTGATATTTGGCATTTAACATTTTTGTTAATCCTTTAACAAGTCGTCTGGAATGTTGAAATTTGACACTACATCCATGACATCATCAATGTCTTCCAAGGCGTCTATCAATTTCAAAATTTGGAAAGCTGTTTTTTCGTCTGACACTTTAACTTCATTTTTGGGCACCAAAGAAACTTCGGAAGAAACTACATCGAGGCCGTAATCTTTAATTTTCTCTATAACTTCTTCAAAATCTCTGGGGCTAGTTATAACCAACGCCTGATTATCTAACTCTATAACGTCTTCCGCTCCCGTATCCATTAAAAACAATAAAGACTCTTCTTTGTCTCTTCCTTTAAAATCAACTAAAATCTGACCTTTTTCGTCAAACATCCAACCGACCGAACCAGTTTCCCCAAGCTTGCCATTATGCTTTGAAAAAGCTGCCCTAATCTCGGAAGCAGTTCTATTCCTGTTATCCGTTGCGGCATTTACCATAACGGCAATACCACCCGACCCATAACCTTCATATCTTATTTCTTCAATTATGACAGACTTGTCGCCCCCCGCGCCTCTTTTAATCGCGCGATCAATATTTTCTTTAGGCATGTTGGATTCCTTAGCCTTTGAGATAGCAAGACGAAGTTTGAAATTACTTTCAATATCACTGCCGCTTTCTCTGGCGGCAACGGTAATCATATTGGCAATTTTAGTCCAAACCTTGCCCTTTTTAGCATCGACAAGAGCTTTTTTGTGCTTTATGCTTGCCCACTTGGAATGACCCGACATGTTTTCCTCCCTACAAATCAAAAAATGAGGTATAATTACCCCTATTTTATATCATAAATTCTTATTGAGTACAAAATAATTGTTACAGTGCTTAATTATATTTGACCTAAAATTTATGTCAATTAGAAAAATTTGAGCTTTCTGTGGAAAACCGAACAACCACGAGAACTTGTTCTTTCTTTTTTTTGTCATCCTAAATTTATTTCAGAATCCATACTCTCTGGATTCCGGATCGGGCCTGCCTCGCCTTGCTCATCAAGGCGGGTCCGGCATGACACTTAAAATGGAGTAACTCAGTAGCTAACCGTTTATCAAATTTAAGGCTTGTTCAAACATTCGATCCGGAGAATCGTAACCTTGGTTTTTGGAGACAACCGCAAAGTCAAGACCCAAATGATCGTTTCTGCCAAAATTAGTAATTTGCACCTCGTGCTTTATCATATCCGAAATTCTGGTTGCCTGAGTAGCATCGGTATCGAGCATAATTATCACAAACTTATCATTTTCAAAGCGGCAAACAACGTCTCCGCTCCGTACACTTTTTTCAATAATATCAGCAATAAGGGACGAGGCGGATGCCGCCGCCATATCGCCAAAACTGTCCCAAAAAACGCTAAATAACTTCAGATGCAAAACAACTATTGTTAGGTCTTCGTTAAAACTCTGGGATTCTTGGAATTTTTTGTCCAAAAATTGACCCAAGAAAGCTTGACTGACAAATCCGGTAAGCTCGTCAATTACAACATTATCGCCCGCTTCTTTTAAGTAGTTGCCAATTCGGGAAGACAGAAGTTTGACGGCCTCAATTCTTTCAGCAATAGAATGATCACTTGAAGCAATTTTTTCAATTTCCTCAATCCACTGCCGCTCTTTTTCCTTCAAATTAACATGAATCATTAAAAGTAATTATAGAACTTTTATAAAGATAATCAAGCTCTCGTTCTGTATCTACTCACTAGGCCCCTATTTTTATGTAAAATTTCTATGTAACTACAGTGTCATTCCAGACTTGATCTGGAATCCAGGAAGAATGGATCCCGCATCTAGGTGCGGGATGGGCATAATGCTTAAAAAGTGTTGCTACTTTAGGTCAAAATATGCCTTCCAATAAATAAATTGGAAGAGATGATCTTCTGTAAGTCCATT
>LBVV01000007.1:0-52250 GCA_000993275.1 candidate division CPR2 bacterium GW2011_GWC2_39_10
GGGAATCCAGAGGGTATGGATTCCAAATCGAGTTTGGAATGACAAATCTAAGGTCAATTTTTAACAATTTTATGAGGAGTTTGTAAAAGTGCACGTGGGTCAGAATTTTGGGCTTCACATATTCTTCAACGGTGTTATAATCGTAACCGTCATGAAAAGACTTAAAGATGAGATTGGTCAGAAATACTTGCAATTTGAATATGCCTTACAGTTTTTCAACCGTTACGGTTTTTTCATATAGATTCGGCTAGAATATTAACATGGTTTTAATGAGGTGATTTGCACAAATGCCAGTGAATTTAAGGAATGGCGTTTCGACGGTTAAGATTGCCGGAAACAGCGGAAGGAACGTGCGAATTAAGGTGTCGGATATGCAGTTTGAGATGTTTCGGCGTATGTATTTAAGACTTACCAAAGACAGTGCATATAAGTCCGAGTCCTTAAGCAAACTGCAGCTAGAGCTTGGCATGAGTGACAATAATTTTCGTTGGCTCATAAATGCCCTTCATGACAAACGTCTAATTAACAAAATTGACGATAGGTATGAACTAAATCACAAAAAGCTAAAAGAGGTTGAGTTTATTTTGGCTTCCAAAAGCAGAGGAAGTCGCAAACCGACAGGCAAGAAATGGATTGGTGAGACGGGTGAATTTGTAAAAGAATAATTTTTTTTTCATTGTCTGTAACCCCCCAAAAAAGAGCTTGGTATTCCAAAAACAAGCTCTTTTTCTTATTTAAACCTTCCTTGGCGACAGTCTAACCCGAGTTTTATTATTAATCTTTTTAGTATAACGTTTAAATATTTCAACTTTTTCCATTAAAGACTTTTCTATCCTTAAGCTTTGTATTTAATCATGGCAAAAGCCGCAGGCACGATAAATAATAAGGTTTCCGGTATGTCGAGTAAAGAATAGGGTATTATATTAAGAGCGGGCAACAGAACCACTGTCAATAATGCAGCCAGGACATAGCTTACAATGCCTGCAGTAATAATAAGTAATTTTTTTCTTACGAGTCCGGTTTGTGTAATAATAGATCTGATTAATAAGGTGGTTCCGTAAAGTATGATAGCCGCGGTACTAAATAGCACTACAACATAGCCGGCGCCAAGTTCATACGTAAATGAATTGTTGTTAATAACGATGTCTTTTACATAAAAATCATCAATACCAAAACCTACTAGCAGTATCATGGTAATAGCAGATATTATTATGGCGATGTTTCTCTTATATCCTTTGCACATCGAGATAATCCATATCAATGCTGTTGATTTCGCCATCGCACTTATTATAAATGTTAATTTGAATAATGCTGGATTTTCTAAAATAACCGAAATATAGCTTATTGAAATGTAAGAAGAAAGAAGAATTGTAAATATAAAGAATGACACATTAATAGGATTCGTTCGATTTTTGACAAAAACCAAAGCGCCCAAAGGAAATTAGCAAGAGAGGCGAAGATTGTAATAATAGCGAGTGTCATGGCTATATAATCACATAAATGCTTGAGGTTTATGATATAAATTATCGCATTTTGGAAAATAAACGGGAGAAAATGTTGAGAAGGGTGGTATAATATCATAAAAGGAGAATAAAAATGGCTAATGAAGAAAAGGGATGTAAGTGCGATCATGGTTCGAACAAGGCAATCAATTGCGGTGGTGCTTCCGGAGGTATCTACGGTTTGGCATTTATTGGGGCTTTGGTATATTATTTCCAACACGCCAGCGTGCTAATGGATTTTGTGCTTGGTTTTTTGAAAGCGCTAGTTTGGCCGGCAATAATAGCATACAAAGTTCTTGAGTTTTTTAAGATGTAAGCAATCAGAAGTTTATGCGTAAATGATTTTTAAAAAGGGGCTCTTGCTTGGCCCCTTTTTTGGATTACTGCTTATTCTCTTTTTCCTCTTTTTCCTCTTTCTCATGCCTTTTTTCGTAGAAGGTTTGTCTTTCCTCTGTTATTCTCATTATTGGCTCTTCTCTCTCCATTTCATAACTTCCATACCAGTTGCTAATCCATGAATATAAAATGGTTGTCAGGATCCCATAAATGGCAATGCTTAAAAGGCTGACTAGGGTAAAGCCGGAAATTAAAGCGACGTTCATGAATAATGATGCATAAAGTGCAAATGCGATCCATAGTACTAAGCTCAACACTATGCCTTGAGTCAATGAAGATAGATAGCTTTCTGCCGGATTTACAATTAATCCATAAATCAGTCCAATTCCTGCCCCAATTGCAAGACTTACAACTAGTGTCAATACCAACTGTTCTCCAAAAACTCCAACGGAAGATCCGGCAATACTTATAATCAATGCACTTATAGCAGCCGAAATTAAACCGGCAACTAATCCTGCCCATGCTCTATTTCCCATGCTAAATTCTTTAATCATTTCTTTATCACCTCCTTTCATATTGTCAAACATAAATTATTCTTTAATGAATTACATCATCAATTGTTGAAAATATTTAAGTTAATTGAGATTAATTTGCTTTTATACGCGCATGCTTATATTTTACCCATCCTAAGCCTTCATTTTTTAAATTGACGAGCTGTCAAAAGAGGAGTTTAATAAGAGTATAAAAGGAGGGCTAAGATGAATTTATGGCCAAAATTTAATTTCATTAAGGGTAACCCTAGGTTTTCTAGGGCAACTATTGTATCAATTGCGACACTGCTATTTTTGGGCGGTGTCTATTTTGTTTACAACTCTCTGGCAGCTACCAGTAATCCTGCCGGAGAAAGCGAGTATTTTGCAAATAAACCTCTCGAAAAAATGACGATGGAAATGCTAAAGGCAAATAGCGAAGAGATAAATGCGAAAATAGAAAAGCGTGACGAAAAAATTAATAATTTAAGGAAAATTACCGAAGATAGAAAAAAACTTTTTAAAGAATTGGTTGACACCGACCCCGACCAGGCACTTAAATCGGCCATACCCGACAAATTAAAGAGTAAGTTTCCGAAGGAAATTCAAAACAGTTTGGAGACAAATGCAACTGTGGAAGGAAAGTATGAAATTTATCATGCCGACGCCAAAGACCCGAAACAGTCTCGATATATGCGTTACCTAATTAGTAACGATGGTAAACAATATAAGATAAATTTTGCCGGTAACATGCCTAATATAGCGACCGGTCAAAAGATAAAAATTAAGGGTAAGAAAATTGATAACGTGGTTGTGGCCGATAATTCTGACAACAAGGGAGTAGAGTTTTTGCCCCTAACGGGTAGCGCCCCCGCTACCACCGATCTCGTAACAGCGGCATTGCTTCCCGATTCCCAAACCTCAATTTCGTCAAAAAAAGTTTTGACATTACTCATTAATTTTCAAAACGACACTTCTCAGCCAATAAGTGCCGATCAGTATAGGCAACAAACTTTTACCGGAGCAACCTCAGCTAATGCTGCTTACAAAGAGATGTCTTATTCTAAATTCCAGTTTGTCGGCAAAACTAGGGCCGATGGAGATATTTACGGCTATTATACAATTCCTTTTGACAGTACAA
Source organism: candidate division CPR2 bacterium GW2011_GWC2_39_10 (assembly GCA_000993275.1). Classification (GTDB taxonomy): domain Bacteria; phylum Patescibacteriota; class CPR2; order CPR2; family CPR2; genus GWC2-39-10. The sequence continues at coordinate 3,510 of LBVV01000007.1, forward strand.
AATATGATCCTAATGCAAGAACTCACAATGATTGGGCAACTGCTGCGGACAATGCGGCTAAAAATGCGGGAGTAGATGTAACCGGTTATGATAGTATTATGTATGTGTTTCCGAAAAGTTCAGCTATTTATTGGTGGGGATTGGGAAGCATAGGAGGTTCTCCGAACAGAGTATGGTGCAATGGAGACTATCATTATACTTTATCTGCCCATGAACTTGGCCATAATTTAGGTTGGTATCATTCTTCCAGCACTTCTTGCGTTGACGCAAATAATAAGCGTGTAACTATTAGTAACAATTGTACGACGGATGAATATGGCGATCCTTTTGATATTATGGGCGGCGGTGCCTATCATCATATGAATGTATTTCAAAAAGGAGTTGTGGGCTGGCTGGGTGAACCCAATACGCAAACAGCCACATCAAGCGGAACTTACACTATATATCCATTAAATACTGCTTCGAATAACGTCCAAGCCTTAAGAGTACCAAAAGAACGGGATTCGGCGGGGAATATCACTAAATATTACTATCTGGAATTCAGGCAACCTTCAGCTTATGATCTTTATGATTCAAATCATAATTCCTATCAGGATGTCAGTATGGCGACAAAGGGTGCTTTAGTTCACATAGCTTCCAAATATTTAAAACCGGTTACGGAGTACGGAAATGCACAGCGGCCACTTATATTAGACATGACTCCGGCTACCACGTCTTTCTATGATGCTGCTCTAACGTCCGGCAATTCTTATAGGGACGATGCGGCCAAATTTACCATTAAAACCGAATCGGCAACAACAAGCCAACTTACGGTTTCGGTGACATTTGATGCTTCTCCAACACCAGCTCCAACTCCGGTGCCGACACCTACGCCAACACCAACGAAGGCACCAACGGCCACGGTGGTAATAACACCTACGCCCACTCCGACAAAAACACCCACACCTTCACCAACTCCGGTGTCAACTCCAACACCCACACCCTCACCAACTTCAACCTGTACGCGGTCAAACCCAACCATTAGCGTAACGCCGGCGAGTCAGTGGGGAAGTCCCGGATTACAGTTAAGTTATACGGTTTCAATAACTAATAATGATGTTAGGTCAAGTTGCACGGCCTCCAATTTCAAATTGGCGTCGTTAACATCTTCCGGTTGGACAATTTCTCCGTCATCAGAAGTATTTAGTCTTGCGCCCGGAGCTAAGGCAGATCGCACAATTGCTGTTGCTCCTCCCGTTTCTACAATCAGCGGCTTTTATGCTATCAACTTCAAAGTAGAAAATAGTAGTGATGCAAAATTTAACGCTAGTATTTCCGCCAATTATAATATTTCCTCAGCTGACAATATTGCGCCCAATATCATTTCTTATGCTCCCAACGAAGGCAAAGTTTTATTCGGTAATAGCAGGACTTATGTTCGGGTCTACGCAAAAGACACGAGCGGTATTGGTAAAATAGAATTTTTCATTGATAACCAGTCAAAATTTACATGCATAAATTCAATATCTTGTTCCTTTATGCTGTATTACAACACCTTAAGTAGCGGGAACCATAAAGTTAGATTTGAAGTGACTGATAAGGCTCTGGTGCCCAATATCACCAAACAAGAAGTAACAGTGACAAGGAAATAAATATTTACCGGACCACGTAATATTTTTATGTATTAACATAAAATATAAAAAAACCCGATGGTCTTAAGCATTTCTGCGTAAGTATCGGGGTTCGCGTGTTTGGTCCTTCTATTTTGGTTCTACTAATAGCCTAATGGCGGTTCTTTCCTCGCCATTTATCGTAATGTCCGCAAATGATGGCTTGCATACAAGATCGAGTCCGGAAGGTGCCACGAATCCGCGGGCGATTGCTATTGCTTTTACTGCCTGATTGAGTGCGCCGGCTCCTATTACCTGCATTTCTGCGGCTCCGCGTTCCCTTATGACTCCGGCTAAAGCTCCGGCCACGGAATTCGGGCTAGACTTTGATGAAACCCTTAGTACTTCCATTTCTAAATGCCTTTCTTCTACTGGTGATCTGCAACGTAAGGTTCTTATATTTTTAAGGCCTATGACCTGAATTTTTCTATAAATTATTAAAGTGCATATATCCGAAATGCAATTATATAATAAATAAATAATAAATGCAAGGGTTTTATTTTATTGGTTTGGCCTTATAATGCATAAAAAGGCACCTTTACAAGTCGATAGGAGGGGGAAATAATGAAGAGGTATATGATTTTGGCATTAGTTTTGGCTTGTCTATTGCTCAACGGTTGCGCGTCTGTTCAAAATGATCTTAATATTTTATCCGGCGAACAAGATAAAGAGGCAAGATTAGAAGCGGCTGATCATTTGGCAAAATCGCAGGATAAAGAGGCTATCAAAAAACTAATTGAAGCGTCAAAAACTTCAGAGCTGGCAAGTCAGGGGGTTGGTGAAGTAAGAGACAGTCTAATTGCGGAGTCTTTAGTAAAAGAAACGGATCTATTAAAAACCATAGACTGTTTGCAAGTAATTGGCGACGAGGCAAGTTACGACAAGATTTTTAGTATGATGCTTATCGCGGAAGACATCAAGGTTTTGAAAAAAATATTGGATATCATAACCAGTACGGACAATGATCAAGCAATTCCTTATTTGGTAGAATTTTTGAGTGTAAGTCCGGACGAAGGACTAACAACAACCGTGGAAAACATTATCATGGCTTATGACAATAGAGCAGTCCCGTGTTTAATGCAAACTGCTAAGGATAATGTGGCAGATTCCGCCGAATTTATTAATGCAACGGATTTGCTTGCAGGCATCGGGGAGGATGCGATTCTGCCTTTGGTTGGGCAGTTGGGGGCAAGTTCGTGGGCTAAGGACATATTAATAAAGATTGGTGCTTCAACCGCTGATTATGTCTATCCAAAAATTTGGGACAAAGATGTTCGGGTGCGGGCAGATGCGATTAAAGTATTTTCCGCCTTAACAGAAAGCGACAAGTCGTTATTTAATAAACTGACGGAAACAGATATTAAAATGCTTGTCAATTTACGAACCGAGCATAATGACAATAGCGAAGATGCATCAGCAATAGACAATTTAATACTTGGATCCGGAAGCAAAGCACTCCCGTATCTTGCCAAATACTATTTAAATCAGCCGTGGGCAGAAGCAAATATAGTAATAATAGGTTCGCCGTCTCTGCCGTATCTTGAAAAAATTGCGGCTGGTGGCAGCAATGAAACAATGTCAAAAGTTATAGGTAATATTCAGAGTATTGCTCAGTCGGATGAAAAAGCTACAAATTCGATTCTGAATATCATCAAGAATAAAAGTCTCAAGCAAATACGAAATAATTATGACTATTATATTAAACTGGGTCAGACCGGATCTGAGGGCATTTTGGCAAATGCACTGTATAAATACGGCAACGCAACAATGTGTGTAGATTATTTAAATTGCGGTAACGATATATTATATAAGGCTGGCGAGCGTTGGGCCACAAGTCATGGTTATCGTGTTCTTTCGGGGGGATCTCATTATGGTCCGAGTTGGGGTTCCGGTGTTTAATCATTTTTTTAAGGCAAACCAAAAAGGTTTGCCTTTTTTATATCAAACCCTTGCTTTAATATAAAAATGAAATGTATAAAAAAACTCCCAAAAACGGGAGCTTCAATTGTGACTATGAAATTACTCTGTGGTTTGATTGTCAAATTCGGCTTCTTGGGCCATGGCTTCTTCTTTATCGGCCATAATAATTTGATCCTTGTGATGGGCGGGGGAATAGATGGTGTATAGTTTTAGATCTTCCTCGTCTGAAATATTGATAACATTATGCTGGGCGCCAGCCGGCACAACAACGGCATCTCCATCTGTCACGTTATATTCATTGTCGTCAATTATTACTTTGCCTTCACCGCTTTCAAATCTAAAAAATTGATCGTTTTCTTCATGCACCTCCATGCCAATTTCTTCATTTGGCTTTAGTCTCATTAATACCAGCTGACTGTGGGGGGCAGTATATACGACCTTTCTAAAATTATCGTTTTCCAGCGATAATGTTTCGATGTTGCCAAAAAATCCTTTCATATTTTCCTCCTTGTTAATAATGTCGTAATTATATCAAGAAGACAAAAGGCCGGTAATGGCGAAAAATCTAAAAAATTTAAATTAGTATAAATAGATGGTTTGAGTCTTTAAGTATTTAGTGCGTCTAATGTTTCGGATTTTTGTCTGGACATCCAGTCCATTAATCTTTTTCTATGCTTTTCTATAGACCATTCCGCTGTAATTTTGAATTCGTTCGGATGTTCGCTTCTGTATTGTTCGCAAATATTTCTTGTTATTTTGTGGTTGGGAATATTAAAAAGCAGATTATATTCCTTAATAAATTTATCCATTAGATCTTCAATTTCGCTGTTCATATATACATTGTACCACAGTTTGCGGAGAAACTCAATCTAATCGCAGTAACCAATCTAAAAAAGCGTTCGATTCTCTTTTCAAAGAAAGTAAACGCTTTTCTAGAAAACTAGCTAAAAGTTAGTTTAAAGATTCACTATTATGCTTCTTCAGTTTCTGTTTCTTCAGCATCAGTTGTTTCTTCTTCGGTATCAACAACATCAGTTGCTTCTACCTCTGGAGTAGTTTCTTCTTCGTTTGGCATGATTACCTCCTTTATTTATATTACAACAATAGCACAAACGGAAGACTGTTGCAATTTTTTGTTTATACCTCTTTAAAAATCCGGCTATTTTTAGTATAATTAATAGGAATTTAAAGGGAGATAAATAATGAACATATTAAAAACATTCACATTACTTGGCTTAATGACCGTCTTGATGGTATTTTTTGGCAACATGTTTGGCGGACAAACAGGTATGATTATTATGCTTGGTATTTCTTTAGCCATGAACTTGGCAAGTTACTGGTTTTCGGGGAAAATGGTAATTAAAATGACCGGAGCCAAGCCGGTAGATAAAAATAAAGAACCGGAGCTTCATCACATGATAGAAGAAATTTCTCATAGTGCAGGAATCCCGGTACCAAAAATTTATATGACAAATGATGCCCAGCCAAACGCTTTTGCAACTGGACGAAACCCAAAAAATGCGATTGTAGCCGTAACCGCGGGGCTAATGGAACTGGTAGATAAAAATGAACTAAGAGGCGTAATTGCGCACGAGATGGCACATATTAAAAACCGCGACATTTTAATAGGATCAATAGCTGCCATGATGGCCGGCGTTATTTCATACATTGCACATATTGCCCAATGGGGTGCAATGTTTGGTGGTTTTGGCGGAAACGATGAAGAAGAAGGCGGAAACATTGTTGGCACCTTAGTTCTTGCCATTATCGCCCCTATTGCGGCTATACTTATTCAAATGGCAATATCTAGATCCAGAGAGTTTCATGCCGACGCCACGGGAGCCGGATTTGTAAATGACACTAAAGGGTTATCCGGTGCTCTAGGTAAACTAGAAATTGCTTCGCAAAGAATTCCTTTAAGACACGCAAATGCATCAACTGCCCATATGTACATTTCAAACCCCTTAAAAAGCGGGGGAATTATGTCGCTCTTTAGTACTCATCCAACCACCAAAGCTCGGGTTGAACGCTTAAAAGACTTAAAGCTAAAAAGCACTAATATATAATATTAACATGGCTAATAAGTGTAAAATGTGCGGATTATGTTGCAAGCTCTTTTTGATTAACTTAAGCGAAGAGGAATATAAATCCGGTAGGTACAAAGTTATATTGAAGCATGAGATGGTCAAAGAATTTTCTGAGGCTAAAAAATATGGTCTAAATTTGCTAGCTCAAAAAGAAGATGGTAGTTGCATATACCTTCAGAATAATTCTTGTAGTATTCATGAATGGCGGCCAAAAGTTTGCCGTGGATTTTTTTGCAGTTCAAAGAGCAAGAAATATGAGGGGATGAGGGAGATGGTTGAAAGGTCAAAACTCTTTCTGAAAACAAAAAATCGTGCTAAAATAAGCCAACGTTAAGGGATAGCTCGTTAAAAAGGTGGTGAGGTGGATTGTTTGAACTAGCTGAACAAGGAATTTTGGAAAGTGAACTACTAACTTACGACGATTGGAAGATTGGAAAAAAACACTACGAACATCTTCTTACAAGTACTAGCTATGCACAAACCGCCGAAAATGTAATTGTAAATATTATCGGCAATGAGAGCTTAACGCTTTTTAGGCAGGTGTATTTCCAAAAAAAGATGCCGGATTTAAATAAGATTGCCAAAGACAACCGTCTTACCGCAGACCACCTTTTTTTGAAGGTTGACTTGGTAAGACTTGCAGTTTTGGTAATGTTTGAAGATCAGGTAGATTTATATTTGGTGCCGCCGCATTTGGATCACTTGGCTTTACAGATCGCGTATCCTAAAGAATGGCAGTGTCTTACAAACTGCATCAGTCCTCTTAAGTGGTATGAAGAGGCTTGTGGCGCAACGTCTGAGGACGAGTATTGCCCGCAGCAGAAGCAAAAAAAAGCATGCAGGCCGCATCAAAGACTTACTAAAGAAGAAATAGCGGCAATTAAGCAAGCCGTTTGGTCCGGCAAAAAAGAGCGCAGAAGAAAAACCAACCCAAAGGAGGGTATTGTGGTAGGATTTAGACGGTCAAGGGAAGGCGTTTTGAAAAAAGAGCAGCAATTTGCGGAGTTTTTGCACAAAAACAAATGTAAGGGTGGCCTAATTGCCGGCAATATTGTCGCTTTATACGTGCAATATAATGATGGCAGGCAAAGTACGCATTTTGCCCTTAATTTTGTTCATAGTGGCTGGATTGTTCGTCTAAAAAACGGAATCTATAAATTTGGCGAAAGGGGTATCGAGTACCTCCTTTGCAATGGGATTATTACGGAAAGCGAGGCGGTAACTCTTGGGGAGGCTTCATTAGAAAACAAAGCTAAAGTTGCAAAACCCGAGAAAAAAGAGCCGGCAGTCTGCGGCAATAACCCGCAATCGCAGGAAAATACGGCAAGCCTTAGAGATATAATCAACGTTTTCGTGCAGGATCTTACACAATTAGCGGCCGCGCACGAAGTAAAGATCGCTGAAGCTATAAGCGATACGGAAAAATGGCGGCCACTTTTAGGAGAAACGAAAACAGAAGCTATCATATCAACGATCAAGGAAAGCGTAAAAAGCAATACTAGACTAAAGTCAGATCGAATAGAAAATGACATAGATGTGTTAAAAAATGCTGGCGAGATATTAAGGCGCCGCGGCATAACTGTCTTAAATGTCGACTATATCGTTGATGAAGCGGAGTAGTTTCAATAAAAAAAATGAGGCGTTCTTTTAAAAGAACGCCTTTTTCTGTTTGATTAGTGCATAGAAATTGTGCGATTTTATCTTAATCGCTTAGACTCCAACCCTGTTGTTCCAAAAGGTGGGGTTTATTTCTTTGCCGTGTCTGCTGCCAATGATCATAAGGTCTTGGGCGGCTTGGGCGGCATTCATGTTTTGTACAATTGCACTGCTTATGCTTACAAGAAAACTTTCTTCTTCGTCGACTCTGTGTGTTTTGGTTTCCCCATCCTCAATTATTATAAGTACAGTTGGATGATTATTTGTACGATTAGCTCGTTTAATCAGTTGCTGATAGACCCATGATATGGCACTGTTTGCTATCGGATCGGAACTCGTGCAATCGCATCGATCACCGAAATACATAAGCGTCTCTGCTACGCTGGCTGGATCTTTACCTTTTTTTGCGGCAAGCTCAATTATTTCAAGAACTTCTTCGCTTGTAATCCTTGCAGCCCAACCGCGCCCGTCTTCAGTGGTAACGCAGATTGTGATTTTGAGATCATTTCTTTCATTCATGCTTCTTCTCCTTTTTCTGTAAATATCAGCCTGCACCTAACGAGTTACTGAAAAAAACATTTTTCTATCTAACAAATAAAAACCGAAATGCATGATAAGCAAACCTAGTGTTTATTATTTCGTTTTACGTAGTAATATAATATTAAGTAACTTGCTTTACCGGAGTTGTCCTATTTTAACATAATTATTAAAAAATGTCTACACTTTTAAGAGTAACTGCTCACAACTCTCGCGTCTTTGCGAGTGAAACGAAGCAATCTCCTCATGCTTGAAACAAGATTGCCGCACTCTCCGGCAGCTGCCGGATCGTTCGCAATGACGATTGTGAGCAGTTACATATTTTTTATCAAGATAAAGGTACTTGATTTTTATATAATTTTATGGTATAATCCAAACTTAGTAACTTAGTAACTTAGTAACTTAGTAACTAACTCTGGTGCCGGGAGAGGGACTCGAACCCTCAAGCCTTGCGGCACACGATTTTGAGTCGTGCGTGTTTGCCATTTCACCACCCCGGCATTGAAAATAATTATATATTAATGAACCGGATAAATCAATGATCAGACGAAATATTGAACCCGAGAAAGACAATAATTCATCGGCTTCATTCGAAAATTATATACCCGATAAATACAGCTCTCCCTTAGAAAACCACAAAGAAGAGATTGTTTCGGATTCTAACAATCATGATGTTCAAAAAGATGACCCTATAAATATTGAACCCTCCGATTCAGAGAAACCAAACAAAAACGAGGATTTTAATTTTCATTTTCCGAAAGTTGAATTTAAAAAACCTAAAAAAGAATTTTTAAAGAAGTTAAAAAAAACCAATTCTAAACGAATAGCAAAATATTTTTTCTCGATCATTGTACTTTTTTTGGGCCTTTATTTTACTATGAATGCCCCTATGTATTACTACAGATTAACGCACCTTAATCCGAGAAATCTTGTTAGCAAAGAAGTAAGTAAAGCCAAGCCAACTCCCGCCCCCAAAAGCCAAACAAAAGCGCCGACAACCGAGAGCAAACTTATTGTCAACAAAATTAAAGTTGACGCTCCAATTGTTTTTGTTAATTCACGAGCAGAAAAAGACATCCAGGAAGGATTGAGGTCGGGTGTTGTCCATTATGCGGGCACCGCCAAACCCGGAGAGATTGGCAACGTATTTGTTACCGGCCACAGCTCCAATTATTGGTGGGAAAAAGGGGAATATAATTACGTGTTTAGCATTTTGGATAGATTGGAAATAGGTGACAAAGCAACCATATATTACGATGGTCTGGTTTGGGAATATACAGTTTACGAAAAGAAAATTGTGGATCCCACCGATGTGGCTGTTTTAAACCAAACCAGCACACCAACCCTGACCCTTATGACCTGTACTCCTCCCGGAACAAGCTGGAAACGATTAATTGTTCGTTTTAATCAATCATACCCAAAAGAAATAACAATACCAAAGAATACGCCCATAAAAGAACCCACCAAAAAACCCGAGGATTTACCTGCAGAACAAGATTCCTTCTTTACCAAGCTAAGAAGATATCTTATTCCTAACTAACGTCAAGCTGAATCAGATTACCGTTATCGCCAACATAGTAAAAAGTCTTATGATCGCCAGTGAAGATCAGCCTCGAAATAGGGCTAGACGTTAAATTTGTTCTATTGGCGCCGTCAAACTCGATGAGAATATTATCATTTTTAGATTGAATTACTACGTGCGCATTATCCGAATACCAATGAGAGGAAACTATATCTCCCTCAAAAACCCTATACTCTTTTTTCTTATCAAAATCGTAAGACCAAATACTTTTATTATTACCATATAAAAGGCGCCTTCCATTTTCCGACCACTCGGCAAAAGTAATCTCTTTTGATAAGTCTAACTCTTTGTTCTTACTACTTAAGTCCATTACGGTTATATTTTTGGATTTTTTGGAAATTAGCGCCACTTTTTCTAAATTACCATAGGCATAAATGCCATATACATCACCAGGGCTTAGTCCGTCAATTATGGTCGCCTTATTATTACCGGTAACGTTTATTTGCCACAATGCCGTTTCCAATGTTTTGGGGTCTTTTCTTATATATAAAATCTTATTCTTGTCTTTAGGAACAATGTTGAAAGATAAAATATTATCAGCAATTGCCGCAGTAACGCTTTTTTCGGATAAATTTATCTTATGCAAACTGTCATTTTTTAAACAGAATATTTCATCCTCAGAATTTGCACTCCACGTTAGCGATGAAACATCTAGTTTAAATAAATCCGTTAAATTAGTCACATCTGTAAAGTCCTTGCCGGACAAAATAAAATATTTTTTCGATCCGGAGACTGTTGAATCCACGAGAATTTTACTATTGTTGTTTGACCAAATAAAATTATTAATCTTGCTGCCTAGCGGAATTTTTTCCTTTCCAATAATTTGGATTTGTTTGTTGCTGTCTACCTCGTAAACGTAAAAAGAGCTACCGCCGCCGGTTATTGTTTCCAAAATGATTTTTTTGCTATCGTGGCTCGCAAAAACCCTGCTTATTTTTTGTCCATAGGTAAGCTCTTTAATGCCGATATCTTCCTTTATTAGCCATATATAGTTTGCCCATGTTACCAGTCCGGCTTCCGCCACCAGCTTTTTGTTCCATGGCAAGTAACCGTCTTTTGCAACTCTAATATCATGCTCTCCCGGGCTAAATATATTCAGCTTCCTCATAATCATGGTTGACCCGGTTCTATATTTAGATATATTGCCGTTAATATAGATGCTGGCACCGGCCGGCTTGGAAGCAAAAATAAACATTCCGTTTTGTTTCCAAGCTCTTGCTTTAAAATCAAAATGGTTGCCTTTCGACAAGTTTATTAACACATACGCAAACGCCACAAAAGATATTGCTAAGAATGAATATGATAAAATAAGAAAAATATGCTTGAATTTTATTTTCATGAGGATAGGCTGATTATAAAGTATATCCGACTAATAAACAAGTGGACAAAGCATTAACTATCTTGTATAATAATTCTGTTGTGCAAAAATTTGTTATACATGGACCAAATAAATTAGAAGGCGAAGTAAATGTTAGCGGATCTAAAAATGCCGCCCTCCAGTTGATTCCGGCTACTTTGCTGGCAAATAGTCCCAGCACCATCACTAATGTGCCGGATATTTTAGATATCAAGAATCTTCTGGATATTATAAAAATGCTGGGCGTCAAAATTGATTTTAAAAACAATGAACTCACAATTGACCCCACAACCCTAAAAAGCTGCGAATTACCGGAAAAGTTAGTTGGCAAATTAAGAGCATCAATTATGCTTGCGGCGCCCTTGGTTAACAAATTCAACAGATGTCAAATTCCTTACCCCGGCGGTTGTGTGATCGGGAAAAGACCATTAAACTACCATTTCGATGCCTATCGGGCGCTGGGATACAAAGTAACGGAAGAAGAATCATCATACAGAATCGAAAAGGGTAATCTTGCGGGTACCACTATCAATATAAACTTTAGCGTTCTTGCTACGGGAAATGCTATTATGGCCGCTGTTTATGCCAAAGGCGAAACCATTATTAAGCTAGCCGCTTGCGAACCCGAGGTTTCTATTTTAATCGAATTTTTAAACGGAATGGGCGCAGATATTAAGTGGATAGACAATCATGTCGTTAGAGTTAAAGGCGTAACCAGCCTGCATGGAGCTAATATAAAGAATATTCCGGACAGAATTGAAGCGGGAACTTTTGCCATTGCTGCTGCCGCATGTCACAGCGAAATCATTATAAACGATTTTTATCAGTATCATAATGATGCCTTGTTGTTCAAATTTAAGGAAGCCAACGTCAAGTATGAAATAGAAGAAAATAACCTGCATATCAAGAAGGGCACCTTCCTAAAACCGGTCAAAATTCAGACCAAAGAATATCCGGGCTTTCCTACAGATCTGCAAGCGCCTTTTTCTATCATCATGACTCAAGCCGAAGGGATTAGTGAAGTTTTTGAAACAATATTCGAAGGCAGGCTTGGCTACCTTCATGAGCTGGAGAAAATGGGGGCAAAAGTTATAATTAAAAATTCCCAATTTGCAAATATCGAAGGCCCAACACCTCTTTACGGCACCCACATCGAAAGCTTAGACCTAAGAGCCGGCGCAACTTTAATTATTGCCGCGCTAACCGCTCAGGGCGAATCAACTATAGACAACATAGACATCATAGATCGCGGCTATGAAGGCATTGAAAAAAAATTAGTTAACCTAGGCGCAAATATTAGTCGCGTCACCTCTACGCGTCACCTCTAATTAAACAACTTTAATATCCCTCAAAAAAATGATAAGATAATCAATATTTAAGGATTTATTTTTATGATTATAAAAAGAATTGGAATAGATTTAGGAACGGCAAACGTTTTGGTTTATGTTCCGAAAAAAGGAATTGTTATAAACGAGCCTTCTGTTGTTGCCATTTCAGACGATCAAAAAATTTTGGCGGTAGGAGAGGAAGCAAAACTGATGGTCGGCAAAACTCCGGATTCCATTAAAGCTTATAGGCCATTACGTGATGGCGTAATCGCAGATTATATGGTGACCGAAGCAATGATTAGATATTTTATCAACAAGGTTAGTGGAAATATAAGACTTTTTCGCCCCGAGATCATGGTATCAGTACCCGCAGGCGCTACTTCTACCGAAAAGAGGGCGGTTATTGACGCTACGAAACAAGCCGGAGCAAAGGAAGCTTTTATTATTCCTGAACCGGTTGCCGCTGCTATTGGAGCCGGCATTCCTATTGATTCTGCGGCCGGTAATATGGTTATTGATATCGGCGGCGGCACTACTGAAGTTGCCGTCATTTCTCTGGGCGGTATTGTTGCCTCAAACTCGGTTAGGGTTGGCGGCAATAGAATTGATCAATCAATCTCAGATTTTATCCGAAAAAAATATGGCCTTGCCATCGGCGACAGAACGGCTGAGCAAATTAAAATTGAGATCGGCAGCGCAATTCACGAAAAAAAGAACAAAGAAATGGAAATTAGGGGAAGAGATATGATAGCCGGACTTCCCAAAACTGTCGTCATTAGTTCCCATGAAATTACCGAGGCAATGAGAGACGAACTGGACAAAATTATTTTGGCGGTTCGATCAGTTTTAGAACAAACTCCACCTGAACTTGCATCAGATGTTATTGATAGAGGTATGGTTATGACGGGCGGATGCTCCCTACTTAAAAATATTGACAGATTAATCACAACGACCACAGGGATTCCCTGCATCGTAGCAGATGATGCGCTTCTGTGCGTAGCAAAGGGCATTGGCATTGCCCTCGACAACCTAAACGATTATAAAAGAAGCATTTTGTCTAAATAACTATGATTCCAACCAGAAAACAATGTGAAAAAATATGGCAGGAATATAATATTCCCGCACCAATAATTGAACATATGGAGCTAGTTTCCCGTGTATGCGTTTTTTTGGGCGAAAGGCTAGAAAATAAAGGCGAGAAAATTAATACGGAAGCCTTAAAAGCTGCGGCTCTTCTTCACGACTTAGACAAAATAATGATCGGCCGCAACGAACATAATCATGGTTTTTTAGCTGCCCAAATTCTAGAAAAAAAAGGAATGGTGGATCTTTCCGGAATGATAAAGAAACACGCATTAGCCAATATCGCCAGCACTGTAAATAAACCGGAATCAATCGAGGAAAAAGTTTTATTTTATGCGGATAAAATTGCTTCAGACAAAATTTTCTCGCTAGAAGACAGAAGCTTCTCCTGGATCGAGAATCATCCCGAAGCCAAGAAGCTTATTTTAGAAAAACTTCCGCTCCTTGCCGCGCTTGAACAGGAAATTCTCACCAAAACCGATTTAAAATTTGAGGATATAAAAAACAAATTTAACAAATAATGGTTGCTCAAATTGTTTTTTTTCTTCATAATTGAACCATGGCAAATAATCTTTTCAAACAAGTTTTTATCAAGGATCTAAAAGAGGGAGATCGCATTAGCGGTCAGCCCTTTGTTATCAAATCTTATCGAACCCTAACATCAAAAAACAATAAGCAGTATATTGATATTACAATTGGTGATAAAACGGGTTCTATGAAGGGGAAAATATGGAGCGACAATTTAGTTAACTGCCAGGAGGGAAGAGAAGGCGACGTCTTCTTAATTTCCGGAAATATTGATTCATTTAGCAATAGTCTTCAGATGACAATTACAAGCATGTTTAAAGCAGATGAATTTGAAGTATCGGATTTTTTGCAGGTCGCCCGAGAGAATCCGGACGAAATGTATAGCCAACTTACCCAATTTATGGCCAAAATTGAAGATGAGGATTTTAAAGACCTCCTGGAAACTGTTTTTGATGACGAGAATATCAGAAATACTTTCAAGAAAGCTCCGGCAGCGTTTACGGTTCATCATTCCTATGCCGGCGGCCTCTTAGAACATACCTTAGATTGTTTGGTTTTGGCCGAAAGTTTACTCGAAAGATATCCGAAAATGCGAAAAGACCTCCTGTTTACAGGCGCCATTCTACACGATTTTGGAAAGATTTTCGAATTTGATATTTCCACAACCATAACCATAAGTGATAGAGGGAAATTGCTTGGCCACATTTACATGGGAACAGAGTACATCAGCAAGATTGCTCCCAAGGGTTTCGACCAAGAAAAACTGAATGAACTTATGCACCTGCTTCTTAGTCACCACGGCGAATTAGAATTTGGTTCGCCAATAAAGCCTAAAACAATCGAAGCCGTAGCCCTGTGGATGGCAGACATGGCAAGCGCTAAGGTAAATATGGCATATAATTTTACATATGATAATATAGGAATAGGTAACGATGATCAAAATTTTTCACCCTACCACAAGCATTTGGCAACTGATCTTTATTTAAAACCATATATTGCAGAGGAAGATGAATAAACAGAAAGAATTTAAGAAAGGCATGGGCTTTAAGCCCTAAAGATACTTATGGAGGGTAAAGATTTTATTTGCAGAAATTGCGGAGCTACCAGTTATGTCGTTTTAAAAGACGATATTTATTGTTCTGTATGTGGCAAAAGAAGTAACGATGTTAGTAATGCGAGTTCCCAAATTAATGATTCACCTAAAAAAATTGGGGATATTCCTATTAGTGAATTAGTAGAAAATATAGATACTAATAACATTTTGCCAACAACAACCTCGCCCCAAAAAACCGAACCTACGGCCATATTAACAGGTCCCGCTAATTTATTTGTTACAATAACCCCTTCAACTAATAATAACGATGATGTTGGCGGGGCGGAGGACAATAAGCCCGTTTCCATTACCGACAACGATATTGACCCCTATCTTATAACTGTGCCAATTGGCCAAATCTCTCAAAATGAAGGCACATCATCTAAAGCAGAAACACTCGAGGCGCCTTCAGAATCATTGGCCGACCTTCTGGAAATGACTTTAAATGAAATTGATGTTCAAAAAGAAGTCCAAGTTATAGAAAGCAAAATTGAAACTTCCGAGGAAATATCAAAAAAAATCGATAATCAAACCAAGCCCTTAGATGAAGCTTCCATTTATGCGAGAACCGTCTTTAGGGATATAAATAATGAATTAAAAACAGAAACGAAAAACAACCCACCTACGGCAGTAGTGCCTGACACCAAGGTAAAAGAACCAA
Source organism: candidate division CPR2 bacterium GW2011_GWC2_39_10 (assembly GCA_000993275.1). GTDB lineage: Bacteria > Patescibacteriota > CPR2 > CPR2 > CPR2 > GWC2-39-10. The sequence continues at coordinate 18,991 of LBVV01000007.1, forward strand.
CTACCACAGATGTCGCAAACGAAGAACTTATAACCTTAAGAGAAGAAAAGGAACTGGAACATTATGCGCAAAATTTCATTGATTCAAGCACCATAAATGACAATCCCACGCCCCTTGGACCGAAAAATATCATCGACGGCATCGCTATAAACCAACATTATGTTGGCACAAAAGAACCGGCGAAGGAAGCTGCTCAAGCAGAAACTCCAAAAACAGAAAATGATAAACCGAACAATTATGTTATTCAAAAGAATAAAAAAACCAGAAAAGCTACCGGAAAGAAGAAATCCCTAAAGTCACGCAGACATTTTTGGTTGAGCTTCTTCATAATATTCATATCTGTTATCCTAATCATTGCCGGCGCATTCTATGTTTATTACAAAAGCAATACTCCGCCGCCAAAATACGACCTGACTGCCGCGACATCCAAACTTTCATTCGAGTTAAAAAAGCCGGATTATATTCCCGAAGGATACTCACCCAGAACTTCATATGGCGACGAAGAAAAGTACGTCATGAAATACTACTACCTGCCTAAATACCAAGACGAGAAAGAGGATATGGTAATTACTCAAGAAAAAACGTCCATAGAAAACTCTGACACTTTATACACCAATTTAAAAGGCGACAAAACTGCCGATAATCTTTGGAGCTCCGTTAAAGAAAGAGATACATGGTACTATCATGTTAAGGGCAAGATTGTTTTTATACGCAATAAAAAATTGTTTACCATAACCGGTAATTCTCTTGATGAATCGGAACTCCAAAAAATCGCTTTCTCAATAAAATAAAGAAAAATTTCTTAAAATATGATATCCTCTGTTAAGAAAGGAGTTTTATGGTTGAAGAAAAATGGTTAGACCTGCTAGACAATATTAACGAAAAATTCGAAATTTTAAAAAAAGAGAAAGAGGAAATGGAGTTTAAGGATGACATAGGCCATGGAAGCAAGGGCACTGTTGAAAAAATCTTCTTTAAGACCCCCATTGGGGAATTAAAACTGGAAAGAACAACAAAACCAATGATCATAGACAAAAAAGTCCATTATAATCGAACATCGGGTACGGGAGGAAAAGTAGAATATATCCTTTCGGATACCGAAAAAACAAGCAAAGTAACGGCCTTCAAGAAAGATGATTTCGGCAATTGGGAAGAAATAAATTTGCCGGGAGGCAATTTGAGTTTTTAAGATGAAGAAGTTTTTTACCATTATTTTTATTATGGTTTCTATCCTTAGCATAATTGGTTTGGGAATTTTTAATAAGATTGAAAAGGAATTTAAAACGGATAAAACCGGACAATTATCAAATTTGTCTTTTAATAATCCACTTCTTCAGCAAAATGCTACTAAAGACTTTACTTTAAATTTATCTGGCCAAGACTTGCAAAGCAGCCTAAACTCCGGCCTTCTTCCCAATATTGCAAAGCCTAGTGTTGAAATAACTGATAAAATAATTCTGCTATCGTATACCGGAAAAGCATATTTTACATATACCGGTGAAGCAAATGTGGCTCCGAAGGCTGACGAGGGCGATTTAAAACTGGAGGTCACTAATTTTAAGGTCTTCGGCGTACCTGCTAATTTTTTGAAGGGCAGTTTTGAAGAAATGATCAATAAAAGCATCTCTTCTAAAATTAATGAAGGTGCTACAATTAATAATGTAACGTTAAATGATAATAAAATAATAATTAAGGGAGTTAAAAAATGAAAAATCCAGCGCAAAGAGTCGGCGTTTTTGTAGATGTTCAAAACTTATATTACTCGGCTAAAGCACTTTACTCAGCAAAGGTAAACTTTGGAGAAATCTTAAAAACTGCAGTTTCCGACAGGCAACTGGTTAGGGCCATTGCTTATACCATAAAGGCTCAGATGCCTGACGAACAAAGTTTTTTTGATGCTCTGGCCAATCAAGGATTCGAAGTTAAGTCTAAAGATCTGCAGGTTTTCGTTTCGGGCGTCAAAAAAGGCGACTGGGATGTAGGTATAGCGGTTGACATATTAAAGATGGCCCCAAAATTGGATGCTGTTGTTCTTTGTTCCGGTGATGGCGACTACGAGCTTTTACTTGCTCACGCTAAAGCTGAGGGCGTTAGAGCAGAAGTAATTTCGTTTGGACGAAGCACATCGGCTCGGCTTTTGGAGGAAGTCGATGACTTTTTCGATTTAGACCTGGATCCTGACAAATATTTAATTAAACAAAAAAAACACATACCAAAAAGAAAGGACTTTAATCAGTAATGTTTCATAACAGATCCATTGATGATTTGTTAAAAGAATATAAATCGTCATTAGCCGGCCTAAGCAGTGATGAGGCTAGAAAAAGACTTGCCGAATATGGACACAACAAGATAGAGGCAAAAAAGAAAACATCTCTGGTAAAAACATTTTTCATGCAGTTTGTGGACTATCTGGCATTGATGCTGGTTGTTGCCAGCGCCTTAAGTTTTGTTTTAGGCTCATTTATAGAGGGCTTTGTTATTGCGGGAATTATTGTTTTAAATGCCACTATTTCATTTTTTCAGGAATTTAAAGCCGAGAAAGCTATTGAAGCCCTGCAAAAAATGGTACCTCAAAAAGCAACGGTTATAAGAAATAATAGCCAGCACATTATAGATGTTTCAGAAATTGTACCCGGAGATATTCTAGTTTTAGAAGAAGGCAGCAAAATTCCGGCTGATGCCCGCTTAATTAAAGCAAATAGTTTATATACCAACGACTTTGCGTTAACGGGCGAATCCGAACCTCAGCTGAAATTTTCCGATGTTATTAAGGAAGAAAATCTATCTGTAACAGAAATTGACAATATGGCATTTATGGGCATGAGCGTTTCTACCGGCAACGCCATTGCGTTGGTTGTTAGCACCGGCATGAATACCGAATTCGGCAAAATAGCCCATCTAACAACAGACTTAAAAACGGAACTCAGCCCCCTGCAAATAGAAGTTACCCATATTGGCAAAATTGTTAGCAAACTAATTTTTGGGCTTTCTTTTGTAATCGCTATAATCGGTTTTTTCATGCACTATGGCCTACTTGAGAACATCAAGTTTACGATCGGCGTTGCGGCAGCATTGGTACCCGAAGGCTTACCGGCAACCATTTCCCTGGTTTTAGCAATAGCAGTTCAAAGAATGGCTAGAAAAAAAGCTATAATAAAAAAACTTTCCGCAGTTGAAACAATGGGATGTATTACCGCCATAGCCACTGACAAAACCGGAACACTCACTAAAAATGAAATGACAGTTAAGGATATATTCTTTAATAACCAAAATTTCCACATTAAGGGCGTGGGTTATGACCTTGGAGGCGAATTTCAGAAAAACGATAAGAAAATATCCGCACAAGAAATGAAGGAGTTAGATTTATTCTTTAAAGCGGCTGTTTTATGTAATAATGCTTCTCTTCATAGACACAAAAACAAAACTGAAGTTATTGGTGACCAAACCGAAGGTGCTCTCATTATGATGGCCGAGAAAGCGGGCATAAAAAAAGAAGATTTTGACAAAAGGTTCACTGAAAAGTTGGAAATTGCTTTTTCTTCCGAACGAAAAAAAATGTCAACTATTAATAAGATGGGTGATCAATATTTTGTTTTTTCAAAGGGCGCACCTCAGGAAATTATTAAAATGTGCTCCAAGATCCGGCTAAATGGCAAGGAAATTAAGTTAAACAAAAACACAATTGGAGAAATTGAAGACAAAAATAATGAATATGCCGGCAAAGCCATGAGGGTTTTAGCTGTCGCCTATAAACCGATAGAGAAGAAAAATAACTACACGGATAAAGAAGTTGAAAAAGACTTAATATTTTTAGGTCTTATAGCCATAATTGATCCCCCAAGAGAAGAAGTAAAAGATGCTGTTAAGCTTGCCAGAAAAGCGGGCATAAAAATTTTTATGGTAACCGGCGACTATTCTTTAACGGCGCAGGCAATTGCCGGTAAAATTGGCTTGGGAGAAAACCTGCCAATCGTAACCGGAACAGAGTTAAATCATTTTTCTGACGCTAAAATATTAAATATTTTAAAAAACAATGATTCGGCAATTTTTTCCAGGGTTGCCCCGGAACATAAAATGAGGATTGTTAAACTGCTTCAAAAACTGGGAAATATTGTTGCTGTAACCGGCGATGGCGTAAATGATGCTCCCGCCTTGAAAAAAGCCAATGTTGGCGTGGCAATGGGTATTACGGGCACAGATGTTTCCAAGGAGGCCGCTTCAGTTGTTTTAGCTGATGACAGTTTTGCTTCCATAATAGCGGCCATAAAAGAGGGCCGAGTTGTTTACTCAAACATGAAAAAATTCATTAAGTACGTTTTTTCACATAATTTTTCAGAACTATTTTCAATTGTTTTAAGCATTCCCCTGGGAGTTACCGCGCTTACGCCTATCTTGATTTTTGTAATTGATTTAGGTTCCGACATACCTCCCTCGCTTGCTTTATCGTTAGACCCCGAGGAGCCAGGCGTTATGGACAAACCGCCAAGGAATCAAAAGAAGAAAATATTCAATAAACGGCTAATGCGGGATATGGTATTTGTCGGTCTTATGACGGGAATTTTTGCCGTTGCCTTTTTTGCTTTCGTTCTAGTTAGTGGGGGATGGCAATGGGGCACAAAATTAACAACCAACGATTATCTTTACAGGCATGCGACTACAGCTACATTTGCCGGCATCGTTTTAGCCCAATTTTTTAATTCTTACTACTGCCGCGCACCGCACAGCAGCATATTAAAAAGCTTTAGAGAAAATAAAAAACTCCTTAAAGCCAACCTTTTTTCCTTATTTCTATTACTAAATGTCGCCTATAACCCGATATTTAATAAACTATTTGCAACAGCTCCTCTTAATTTAATTGACTGGTTTGTTATTATAACGGGTATCATTATTTTTGCCATCATATTGGAAATATATAAAATACTCACAAAACCGAAAACAATACCAACTAAAAAAATTGATGCCATATCAGCGATAACCACGCATAGTAATTGAAAAAAACCCTTTATTAGACTATAATTAGCTGCACTGGAGATTTTAATGAGCAACATCCGGGTTAGAATAGCCCCGTCACCAACAGGAAAGTTTCAAATAGGCAATGCAAGAACAGCACTGTTTAATTACTTATTTGCGAAGAAAAATGGCGGTGTTTTTATTGTTAGAATGGAAGACACCGATCAATCAAGATCAACAAAGGAATCCGAAGAAAATATTTTAAAAAGCCTGGATTTTCTTGGACTTTCTTGGGATGAAGGCCCGATTATGGGAGAGGACGGCTATAAGGGTGGTTTTGGGCCCTATAGACAGATGGAACGATTAAATACCTATCCGGAATATATCGATAAATTAATTAATGAGGGCGGGGCGTATAGGTGCTTTTGCACGACTGAAGAATTGGAAGAGGAAAGAAACAAACAAAAAGAAAAAGGAATTGCCGCTCCAAAATATTCGGGAAAATGTCGTAATTTGACCAAAGCCGAAATTGAAGAAAAAATTAAGACCGGTTTAAGCTATACTGTCAGACTTAAAATAAAACCCGAAAAAATTAAGTTTAATGACCTCATAAAGGGCGCGTTAGAAATTGATATGTCAAATTATGGTGATCCGGTTTTGGTCAGGTCGGATGGAATGCCTTTATACAATTTTGTAGTTGTAATTGATGACCTTCTTATGAAAATTACGCATGTTATAAGGGGAGAAGATCATATTTCCAACACACCGATTCAAATTCAAATTCATGAAGCCCTGGGTAATACTCCGCCGGAATTTGGCCACATTCCCTTAACGTTAACTCCGGACAAGAAAAAGTTAAGCAAAAGACACGGCGCCGTCTCTATTGACAAATACAAGGAAATGGGCTATTTAAAAGAAGCTCTAATCAATTTCCTAGTACTTTTGGGCTGGTCATCCGGAAATGAACAAGAAATTTACTCACTGGAAGAATTGATAGAGGTATTTGATTTGAGCCGAATGCAGAAATCCAATGCAATTTTTGATATAGAAAGACTTAATTGGCTAAATGGTGTCTGGATAAGAAAGAAAGATATTCAAGAAATTGTCGATTTGTCTAAGCCTTATTTTGAAAAAATGAACGTTAAATTTGACCAAGACTATTTAAGCAAAATAATTATACTAATTAGAGACCGCTTAAAATACTTGTCTCAAATACCGGAATTAACCGACTATTTCTTTAACGAAGGAAAGTTGGATAAAGAAAAATTGGTCTTTAAAAAAAGTACCGCCGAAGCTACTAAAAAGGGGCTTGAGGCTGCCGAAAATAAGCTTTCAGCGCAAGATAAATGGCCAAATGATGTTGAGGATTTTAATAAATTACTTGCCGAAGTCGTCTCGGAAAACAGTTTATTAAACGGCGATGTTTTCTGGCCCATAAGATATTCTCTTTCGTTTTCTGAAGCCTCTCCAAGCCCTGCAGAACTTTTATGGGCATTGCCAAAGGATGTTTCTATTTCTAGGATTAAAACTGCAATCGACACGCTATAACGATCAAGCAACTGCTCACAATCGTCATTGCGAACGATCCGGCCCGCCTCGGCGAGTCGTAGGCGAGACAGGCAGCCGCCGGAGAGTGCAGCAATCTTGTTTCAAGCAGAGGAGATTGCTTCGTTTCACTCGCAAAGACGCAGGGTTGTGAGCAGTTACACGATCAACTATTGACAGATATCCAGATTGGATGTGTGTGTGTAAACCAAAGGACAGAGACTATTCGAAATACGCCCAGATACAAGTGCATCAAGTCCGGCAAACAGATAATGCAGTATTCAGCTTATCGGAATCGCTAGAGATGCCTTCATTCGAAAAACATGGTCATACCATTACAGTTGTAGAGGAACTAGGCATGCGGGTGCTAAAACTAAAACTTGTTCCGGTATTACCGATGACTGCAAAATCAGCAATATTAGGCATTATGGTTGCCATCAAGGCAAAAACGGATAAGGGGTTGGAAATATTCCCAATCGAGGATTACGACATATCGCCAACCGGCATGATAGAAGCAAAAGTTGATGCGGATCACATTCTAAGTATCGATTCGGTCCTCATCAAAAAATGCTGCAATAAAAATGCCGACTGTTCGTGCAAAAACTAAGCTTAAAGCGGGGGACCAATCCTACAGAAACACCCCCGCATTTTTTATTTCCATAATTTGACTACGAAACGTCTATCAGTCAGTCTTGAAAAATATCAGAATTTCCTTTAAGATGTGTATGTCTTAATTTGTAATTTCTGTTGTTTCCTGTTAACTGGTTCCTGTTTCCTGATCATGGGGAGTCGCCAAGCGGCCCGTCTCGACTAGGCGTCGAGCCGAGGTGGATAAGGCACCAACAAAATTTTTATGAAAGCTTATGTCTATTTACTAATCAGCTTCAAAGATCAGGAAACTTATCTTGGTTCTACAAATGATCTTGGCAGGAGGATTTCTGAACATAACTCAGGAAAATGCAAATCAACAAAGCAAAGAGGACCATTAAAATTAATTTATTCTGAAGAATATGATAATATTGAAGATGCCAGAGTAAGAGAAAAATATTTAAAAACAAAAAACGGAAGAAAAGAATTATCAAATATCTTTAATTAAGCTTTGGGGAGTCGCCAAGCGGTAAGGCACTGGGTTCTGGTCCCAGCATCGGGGGTTCGAATCCCTCCTCCCCAGCCAAGAAAAATTGAAATGCCCTTTGAGGCATTTTTATTTTTCTTTGGGGTGTGAGGGTGGGAACTCTCGAGATAAATGTTCAAGAATATACAAGTTGAAACCAAACTTCTCAGAAGATACAATACATAGGGAGTTTATAACAAAAAACAGTGAACTGCGGTGAGAATCTCGCCCTACGGGTGATCGGCCGAAGGCCGGCCTCCTCCCTAGCCATAGTTCTGGCTCTTTATTCTTCAAATTCCATTGTGGCTACCGTTTATGGCGCCATTGTGCACAAATAGAGGTTAGCCCTAAATCAATATTTGGCTATTTGGATTGTGGTGACTGGAGTAATTGCACTAAGAGTTTTTCTTAGGCAGATATATGGTGGTTGGCGGTTATGCAATTGCTTATGATCTTAAAGAAATAGAGGCTTGATATAATATAATTAGAGAAATCCAAGGAGGCATTATGTCCAAAGAAAAATTTACATTACGCGGAGCAGTTTACTTAATACTGACCAAAGGTAACCAAATCTTACTTCTTAGAAGAGCTAATACCGGCTGGAAAGATGGTGAATATAGCTTAGTTGCCGGACATCTTGACGGTAATGAAACTGTTGCAAAGGCTATGGCAAGAGAAGCAAAAGAAGAAGCTGGAATAGAGATTAAACCGGAAGATTTAAAAGTAGTTCACTTTGTCCATCACATTAGTAATTACGAATTTGTCGACTTCTATTTAACAACCGAGAAATGGCAAGGAAAACCAGAAATTATGGAACCAGATAAATGTGACGACCTTTCCTGGTTTCCTCTTGAAGACCTACCAGAAAATATGGTAGACAATGTAAGAGTTGCTTTAGATAATTACAAAAACGGTATTACCTTTTCTGAATATCGCTGGAAATAGTTTATATTGCTCTTCGCCTTATTTGGTTAATAATTATATGCCAGAATTGGTCTATGATAGAGAAAAAGAAATACAATGATACTAAACAATCCTATGAAAAACTTGGCGGTAGATACCTTCAAAGCATTCGGGATTTAACACCGTCTGACTTTTATAACTTCATAAAAATCATTCCTCGGAGCGCTTTGGTGTTAGATGTGGGCTGTGCAGGCGGTCGAGATTCTCGCAATTTTTTGGACAATGGTTTTAGGGTAGTAGGCATTGATGTTGTTGAGGAGTTTATAGAAGCCTCTCAAAGATTATATCCCGAAGGAAAGTTTTATAAGATGAGCGTCTTAGATATAAATTTTCCTGAAGAACAATTTGACGCTATTTGGGCAAATGCGGTTCTGCTTCATCTAGACGATGAGGACTTAGTAAAGGCATTAGATAATCTGCGAAAGGTATTAAAAACTAAAGGTACTGCTTTTTTAAGTTTCAAACTAGGAAAAGAAGAGGCTACCGTTATTGATAAATTATCGGATGGGGAAGCTAGATATTTCAACTTTACAAATGAATCTAAAATTATTAAGTTACTAGAAAAGTTTTTCAAAATCGATAGTTACAATATAGCAGACGATGACGCTAATAGAGATGATGTTAAGTGGATTAGATTGTTTTTAACGAAAGTATAACTAACTTAAATGAAAACTTTAAATCTTTAAAAGTTTGGTAAATAAGAATTTAATTTAAAGAAGGGCTGATAGCTAAATTAAGTGTTTTGGCAAGTAGGCATAATTCTTTGCCTAAATCTATTATAGGAATGTAGTATTTATCCGTTCTTAATATATCAACTAAGGGCAGCCATAGTTCGAGGCTTCGACCGAGCTCAGCCGAAGTCCAAGCTCACTATTAATAACTTGACTAGTAAGAGTTATGGAGATCAGAACTTTTTTGATTGAAAGATTTAGGCAAGAACTATGCCCTGGTTCCACTGAGTCACCACGAAGTGAGTTTATCGAAGGGCTTTTTAAGATAAAAAGACCTCAAAATGTGTCTTTTTTTGAGTTCGATAAGTTTTGATTAAAATAAAAGATTTACCCTCAAATGATAGCTGAGAAAAAGGAGATTCAAACTTTTTACTTTAAAGATGGAATAGGGTCAAATTATACTGGAAATTTTGGCTCTTTTCTGCTATAATCCAAAGTCAGACAAGCAATTCCCGCAAATTGACACAGATATTACATAAAGTTTCTTCGGTGTTTTTATTGAATCATGTTTGGATTGGAAGAGATCTCAGAAGGAGGAGGTGAAAACAATGTTAACAAATGTAGTGACTAGTGGAAACGTATTTGATCTCGCTGAGAAGCATCGGCACATTGCATTCTTGTTATGTGAAACAGGCTTCAAGGCAACACCATTCTTAAAAAAAGTCGTTGATAGAGGATGGAGAGAGCTTGCCGAAGTTAGAAAGATGCATAAGGGCAATGTCCTGAGACACGGCAAGGAGCATGATACATGGCAATTTTACGGACTGGTTTGTCTTAATGCGGACGGTATTGACCCCGGTAAGGACTTGGCGAATACTCTTGCGGGCTGTCTATGGCACGTGAAAGTGCCGTATGGCGATAGTCTGGCACTAGTGCTGGAGGCAAACCTGGAAGACACCGTTAATCTGCTAAACTTAGCGCCTATACTTGATGCAATCAGCAGATCACCTATTCCGATTAAAGTCTACATGCTTCAACAGAGAGCGTTGCCGAAGAAAACCGGTAAAATTCAGGGCTCGGCCGATGCTTTGTCGGATGATAGAACGCTGATCAAAGATGTGATGAAGCTATTTGAGCCTAAGGTAAACGACCTCTTAAGAAAGAGGAGCTTCAAGGTAAGTGCTACTCCAGCTGGCATGCACGAAGGCACTATTCAGGTCGGCGAATTGTATGAAGTTAAGGATGACTGTCATAGCCGGCATGGTGGTGGCTATGGTTTTAACGTGCAATGCATTAGGCAGATCGGGAACAATGCGCTTATTCATCTTGTCAGCGATGACCAGCTTCCTATCAAAGAGGGCATACATCTTCTGGCAATTGAATCAAATGGTAGGCCATTCAATTCATTTGCATCCGAGTACACGTTTATCATCTGGTCGGAAGTAGAAAGCGCGATCGAAGCTGCGGGCAAAACCGTCGAGCAAAACCTCATTGATACCATCAGGGGTAATCTTGTTTTCTCAAAGGCGTAAACCTGCAATAATAGCAGGCAGTTGATTTTTAGCTGCCTGCTATTTTCTTTCCCAAAAACTTGACTAGAAAGAGTTCTGTGAATCAGGACTTTTTTGATTGAAAAAAATAAAACCGAAACTATGACAGCGATGAGAATCTCGCCCTAAATATGATCAGCCGAAGGGCAGCCTCTTCTCCAATCATTATTACTCTAGAGATTTTAGCTATTTTCTAGTATAATCCAAGATCACAAGAGATAATTCAGTTATGGAGGAGGTGAGCACCTTGATAGTAAAAAAGCAAAATAAATACGTTGGAATCGAGTTAGTCTCTAGCTTTCTAAGAGAATTAAAAGCCAATATGAATCCTGCCAATGTAATTACTCTCTCAAGAATTGTAGCAGTTATTCCAATCAATATCTTTGCACTTCTGGGCTATGATTTACTTGCAAGTATTGTCATCACTATGGCTGCCCTTACGGACTTCATAGACGGCAAGATTGCAAGAAGGTTTGGTTGGGTAACAAAAATCGGAAACCTATTAGACCCTATCGCCGACCATATCTTAATTTGGTCATCAATTATTGCAGTCGCTATTTCTAAAAAAATCATACCTTGGTGGGCAATAGTCATAATTATCCTAAGAGATATTTACATTGCCAAAATCAACTTAGCCAAGAATGGGCACAAAGAAAAAGCCACCGTGATTTTTGGAGGCAAGGCATCTACCGTTCTTTTGATGATAGGTGCTGCCTTATTAGCGGGAAAAGAGCAGATTTTAGCATTACCAATCGGGGGGGGGGTGCATTAATAAGAACATAGTTCTTTTGGTAATAGAGTACACCTTCTGGATTGGTTTTGTTGCTTGTTTGTATTCGGGTTATAGGTACTGGAAGAGATTATCTAGTCAATAGGAAAGCGAGGGTGACAATGGCTAAGAAAGTTAGTAAAGACGGGGTGGTAACCTTTGATCCACCAGAGCCTACCGGTATTCCTGGTATTTATTGTGTCTGCATAATTACTGGTGAGGCTGCAAGAAAGTTGGATAGAGATCTAAGCGAGCGTATTGAGAAGGCCTTAGAACCAAATCGTAGATGGAGAGCAGAATCGATGGCGCATGCCAGAGATATTATTCTGGATTAAGGGGGAGGATATGAGCCTAGAAGACTATTTTAAGAGGAAGATAGAGGAACTAACAGGCTTTGAAAACCTGAACGATGATGCCCTAACGAAACTCGAGAAAGAAGCCGAAGAAAAATATCGGCTCGAAGGTACGTTTAGTGAGCTTGACCTGGGCAAATATGGCTACACCAATCCAGAGAGAGTTGCACAAATTGAACGTGAACTTGAGGCCATGAAGCCAGGAGTAAGGCCAGAGCCATGCTTTTGTGGGCACAAAAAAGTTCAATAGAAACGAGTGGGAGGTGAAACGGTTGAAACGAAGAAGGCCTAGAAAGATGCAAAAGGCTTGGGAAAATTGCCTTGAGAAAGGTATTAGCACTCAAGACTTGCAAGCTTTTGTTAAAACTCCTTTCTTGGGTGGATTGTGGTTCAAAGAAGAGGCTGGAGAATTACTACTGCAGAGAAGTTCTTCGGTGGAAGAAGTGCTTTTCGTAATTGAAAATATGCGTTCTCTTCGCCTTAAGGCCTGGGATAAACTCTGGGAGATTGAACCCACTGCTCATGCCTTAGTAAGAGTCATAAAATGGACTCGATCACTTAGGCGGAAAGCTTGGATGAAGTTATTGCAAATGGGTCCGGATAGAGACGACCTAATGACTGTCATTGAAAAGGCTAGAAACCTTCGTTGGGAGGCTTGGCGTAAGCTCATTGAAATTGGTCCCACAAACGAAAATCTAGAAGAAATCATCAGATACCGTCACGGCAAGATGAAGTACGAAGCAACTAAAAGACTCCTCTCACAACGGCCTAGCAACAGGCAGCTCGGGACAATAATGCTCTACGGTAACAGTAGGAAATTGACCCTTGAGTCGATGGAGGTGCTTATCAGCAACAATCCAGACATGGAGGACATCAAGTCAATTTACCACCACTACCAGATGATTATTCCGGTAAGCAAGAGAAAGAGAAGGCTCAAGCACGAGGCTTGGGATAAGTTTAAGGATACTCCAGAAGGCCAACTCAAGAGTCTTCGTAGAATCAAGCTTTTCTAAGGTGTAAAGAATTTATTGAAGGGATCACGACAATGGATCGGATCCCTTCAAAGGGAGAGAATTTCGTTAAACATGTTAATCACATGCTTACCCGAATTCTCTCTTTTCATTTACTTAAAATCTCTTAGGAAACCCTTAATTTTTTATTAACTTCTTTGACAATTCCCTTATGCTTGTGATACAAGATTGATTAACAGTTAAATATATTACAAGCGAGGGCCTTAAGGGCTCTTATTTAATAGGAGGGAGAAAAGGAATATATTAAGAGTTATCTTCGGTTCCTCTTGTATTCCTTTTTGTTTTTGAAATTTTTCCGCACTTAGTGATGGACTGCAGGCGATCTTTCCTGGGGCTTTGGGAGACGTGATTATTAACCATGGGAAGCATGTAACCTCTATTTATGACCATTTGGATACTATTGGTGTAAAAGTCGGGAACGTTGTTGAAATAGGCGGAATAATCGGTACTCTTGGTGATACCGGCTGGTCAACCGGCCCCCATCTTCATTTTCAGATTAACGTCTTTGGAATCCCCGTCAATCCAAGGGTGTTTTTGGAGGGGGCGCCGTAGAAACAAGAGATCTCTTAATAATGTTAAGCTAAAAATTCCTTGATATTTAAATTTTCATCAATTACAAAACCCTCAGCTTCATCATAATTCTTTTCTGGCTTTTTTATATCTTTACCCTCGATAACCTTTTCGGCTCTAATCATAGTACCTTCATGAGAGGTGATTAAAGCATTGCCATCTCCTTGAAGTCTTGCAAAAATCTCCTTTATTAAAGAAACTAATTTTTCTCCCGCAATCTTTAGGGGCCCATGAAGTTCCGGAATTGCTAAAAGAGCGCCAATTGCTCCACATGGATGAGTTTTTCTAATTTCATTAAATTGAGATACTTGTTCTTCGGTCATAGCTAATTCTCCGGCTCGATCATCGATTTTTGGCTCCTTGCCCGAAAGAATTTTTGCTGTCTCTATTGTACGGTCTCGATTTGAGGAGATTACTAAATCAAACTTTGGTAATTTTTTCGCTACTTCTTTGCACTTCCCAATTCCTTCTGGATTTAGTTGATCTTTTCCCAAAAAATCCCAGTTTGCATGACGTAAAACGTATATTCTCTTCATGGGGAGATTATATCATAATATAAAACCTTTGATTAGCTGTTATGTTATCTTCCAATTTTTGGCTTAAAATAGTATAATTATGGAAACTACAATAAAGAAAAGTTGGAAGGTTGTAAGTTATTAAACTTGGAGTACTAATGGCAAAAAGACTAAAAATTGGCGACATTGTAGAAATTGAAACTAAAAAAGGTCTGGCATATATCCAGTACGTTTATCATCATGATGAACCACCTCGGTATGGCAGACTGATCAGAGTTCTTCCAGGTTTTTTTGATAAAACTCCAGCCTCTTTTTCCGAATTGGTTAAACAAAAGTAAATAAAGGTTATATGCACATAGTTGGCAATGAGCCAGTTTCAGAAGAGTTCAACAAATTGCCACTGTTTCGAGCTCGAGGAGGTATTGACACTGATGGCAAAGTTGTCTCGTGGTGGTTATGGGACGGAGAGAAAGAATGGAAAATAGGAAACTTAACGCCAGAGCAACGAAAACTTCCAATACGAGAAGTAATAAATGACACTTTGCTGATTGAGAGGATAGAGTCAGGTTGGAAGCCAGAAGAAACATGCTAATTGATTTTTAAATTGCAATATCTACAGCGTTAAGGTTAATAAGGAACTGATAATTAAAGACGTTTGCGTCGAAGAATATAATGAAAGAGTTTCTAAATATATAAAGGAGCGAACATTCCAAAACCATATGATATAGAATGCGAAATAATTTCAGTAAAGGGTAACTGCCGATTAGGTCACCAAGTTGGCGAAAAGTTTATAATTAAAAGCATGAAAATAGATCATCCCATTTGCACCGAACTTCTCTATAACATGATGCCTTGGATGCAAACTTTAGCCTTCGGCGGTGAGGTTCCTTGGGATGAAGATGGAGTTGTGGTCAGGATGTGCCCCGATACCGGTAATGCTGTGGAAGTTAGAATGAGAGCAATAAAGGAGGCTTAAATGAAATTTAGTGATTTGCCAGCTTGGATTGAAAAACAAAGTGGCAGGCTCAGAGCTCAGTATCCAAATGAAGACGAAGAAAAACGAACTTACGTCCGTACAATCAAATTAGTTGAGGAAGTTGGTGAGCTTTGCAATGAAATCCTAATTGCCGGTGATCAGCAAAGACCCTCAAAGGCAGAAAATCATGATAAAGACAATTTAAGCCATGAATTTGCCGATGTCTTAATAGTAACCTTGCTTCTCGCTAATCAGCTAGGCGTTGATGTTGAAAAAGCACTAGAATCAAAAATTGAAAAAATCAATGCTAGGTATAATGAAAATGTATGAGATAGAGCTAAGAGCACTCATTAATGATTTCGCTGCTATAAAAAAGAAACTAGATAGCTTTGCGAGTCTAGTAAAAGATGGTGAAAGAGAAGCTACAATTTTTTTGTCTAACCCTCATAAGAAGGATTTTGATTTAAGGCTTAAGTTTAAAAAAGATAAGTATTTCCTAAGCTTTAAAAGCGATCCTTCAAAAAACGTGAGGAAAGAAATTGAATCGGATATTTCTGATCCGGAAGCTATTTATGAAATGCTCATTAACTCGGGTTTTGAGACTCAGCTTATCGTTGCTAGAATAAATTATTTATATAATTATGGTGGCTATGACATTCTTCTAAATGAAATAATCGACTGGGGCAATGCTATTGAAGTAGAAAAAATGGTAGATGGCAAAGAAGACACCGAAAAAGTTGAAAAGGAAATGAAAGAATTTATGAATCGTCAACTAGACATAAAAGAATTACTTAATCGAGAGGAATTGGTTCGTTTGAACGGCATATATAAAAACAAAGCTGATTTTGATAAAATAAAAGCAGATGATTTAATAGCTTTTGTTAGTGGAGAGATAGATAATATAAGTTTTTTAAAGGACAAGTAATTGATAAAAAAATTAGCATGCAAAAGCGGATCAAAAAAAATCTCCAAAGAGGTTTTTGATCGAGAATTTAAATATATGATTAGCGATATTGAGGAGTTAGTAGAAGAAGCATGTAAAAAAGACGCTAATATTTTTGGCTATGGGAGCTGGAGCCATCATATTGTTGGGGTGGTAAAGTATGCGAAATTGTTGGCACGTAAATTAGGAGCTGATGAGGAAATCATTGAACTTGCGGCACTTCTTCACGATTATGCATCGGTGCTAGACAAGAATTTATATCCAGATCATCATATTCATGGGGCAAGGCTTGCAGAGGAAATTCTAAAGCCATATAATTATTCTCAAGAAAAAATTGAAAAGATTAAGGATTGTATTTTTACTCATCGTGCAAGTAAAGATATTATATACAAGTCGGTTGAGGCAAGGATTATCGCTTCAGCTGATGCTATGGCACATTTTGACAATGTAAATTCTTTGCTTTATCTTGCTTTTGTAAAACATGAGATGGAGATTGATGAAGGCACGAATTGGGTACTCGAAAAGCTTAAAAGAAGCTGGGAAAAACTAATGCCAGAAGCAAGAGAAATGATGCGTAAAAGATATGCAGCTATTAAAATAATTTTAGATAAAGGTTAGGTATTAAATTAGATTTTATTTATGAAAGGAGAATATTAATGGCGCAAGTAGACATTTTGATTAAAGGCTATAACCAAGAGGTAAGTGAAGAATTGCACAAATACGCCTCAACAACCACTTTGGTAAGATCGGGCGAATTTAATATTGTTGTTGATCCGGGAACTCATAAGTCAACAGATCTGTATGTGCAAGCTTTAAGGGATTTTGATTTAACACCAGATGATATAACCCAGGTATTTACAACCCACGAGCATCTTGATCACACAAGAGATATTCCGTTTTTTAAGAATGCCACGGTAATTGACGGTGTAGGTTTTCATAAAGCAGACGAACACCGTTTTGACGAAAGTGAAGAGCTAGAAATTGCCCCGGGCGTTAAAAGAATTGCCACTCCGGGTCACGGGCAAGAAGACCAGCATGCTTCTTTGCTGGTTGAAACAGATGGGGGAGTAATTTGTATAGCCGGCGATGTATGGTGG
The DNA here is from genome assembly GCA_000993275.1 of candidate division CPR2 bacterium GW2011_GWC2_39_10. GTDB lineage: Bacteria > Patescibacteriota > CPR2 > CPR2 > CPR2 > GWC2-39-10. The sequence goes on from LBVV01000007.1 coordinate 36,038, forward strand.
AACGAGGATTTTACTCCGGTTGAGGATCCTTATGCCAGCGACCAAAAAGCCTTAGAAGAGAGCCGCAAAAAAATTCTAGAACTTGCCGACTATATAATTCCCGGACATGGGGGAATGGTGAAGGTGAAAAAATGACAAATAAACTTGCAAATTTTCTAGTCAAGGCTAAAAAGAATACTTACGCTAGTATTGGAGAGGGCGGGGAAATAAGACTAGAAGATGGTGCTAAGGAATTATCATATAAAGATGAAGATTTTAGCTATAGGGACCGATATTATGGTTCAAAGGATTTTGCGGGAGAGGAAATTGTATGGCAAGGCGGCAAAGTTATTTGGGGCATGAATTATTATGGAATGACGACTAAAGATGATATCGATGCGGAAAAAGTTTATTCATTTCTTAAGCTAGCCTTAAGCAATGTAACTACGGAGATGCCTTTTAGAGGCCCGGAAAATTTAAAGAAAGACAATTGCGAATATGTTAACAAGATAGAGGGTAGTTTAAAAAGTTTTTGCGGCAAAGAAGAAATATTATTAAATGGCCAGGTGGTATATCAGCTCTATTATCATGGCGGAAGGATAAGGTAACGAGGCAACTATGGATCAGGAATTCGAAGTTAAATTTTTAGAAATTAATCCCAAAGAGGTAGAACAAAAGCTTGTTAAATTGGGCGCCAAGAAGGTTTTTGACAAAGTCTTTAGGGTTAGAATATTTGATTATCCCGACTTAAGATTGCATAATGATGCTGCCTGGTTTAGGGTCAGAGATGAAGGCGACAAAATTACCATGGCTTTTAAAAAAAGGCTAGGCATAGACACTACGGGCAAGGCAAATGATCTTGGTATGCAGGAACATGAGGTTGAAGTTAATGATTTTGAAACCGCTTGCAACATTATGTTTAGCTTAGGGTTAATCCAAAAATTCTACGAGGAAAAAAGAAGAATTCGTTATTTGCTTGATAATTTAGAATTCGACATTGACCACTGTCCGGGCATAAAACCTTTTTTGGAAATAGAGGCTCCTTCTTGGGAAAAAGTAGATAAAGCAATTTCTTTGTTAGATCTTGATCCTAAAGATAAGAAAGTTTGCTCAGCTTATCAGATATATGAGACTCATGGAATTAATATGCTGGAATATGAAGAGTTTAGGTTTGACAGCTTGGTTAAAAGAAAAAAGAAAATCGGTTAAAAAAGAGACTGGCGGGACTTGCAACTTCTCCCCGAAGCTCCAAGGCTGGTTGAAAAGGAATATAATGTTTTAAAAGGGTTCTTGGAGAGTTATTGAAAATGAAAAAGCAAACGTCAATAATTATTGGATTAAAGGATGACAAAGTTCTCTTGGGTATGAAAAAGAGAGGTTTTGGCGAAGGTTATTGGAATGGTTTTGGCGGTAAAAGAAACGAAAGTGAAACCATGACCGAAGCTGCTCTTAGAGAAGTTGAGGAAGAAGCCGGAATTCTTCCAACTGATTTAAAAGAGGTTGGAATAATTGAGTTTGATACTTTTACAACTCATATATATACATTTTCAAATTATGAAGGCAAGTTGGCAGAAACCGAGGAAATGAAGCCCGAATGGTTCGATAGAAATAATTTGCCCTACGACAAAATGTGGGAAGGCGATAAAATCTGGTTTCCTCTGGTTCTAGATGGCAAATGCTTTAACGCCGAATTTATATTTGAAGGTAAAACTTTAACCGAATGCCATATTAGGATTAGAAAGTAGTCAGAATGGATCATCTAGCCATAATGAAAAAGTCCTGGGGTCTAACTGAAAAGATTCTTATGGGACAAAAGAAAATTGAATCAAGATGGTATAAAGCTAAGGTCGCTCCTTGGGATAGGATTAAAGAAGGAGAAGTCATCTATTTTAAGAATTCTGGGGAACCAGTAACGCTTAAAGCAGAGGTTGAGAAGGTCTTGCAATTCTCCAATTTAACGCAAGACAAAGTTAAAGGAATTCTTACTGAATACGGAGAACTTGATGGCATCGAAAATAATCAAATAAACGATTTTTATCATTTTTTTAAAGATAAGAATTACTGCATGTTAATTTTTTTGACAAACCCTCAAAAAGTTAAGCCATTTAATATTGATAAAACAGGCTTTGGAATGATGTCGGCTTGGTTAATGGTTGATGATATAGAAAAAATTAAGGTCAGCAGCGTATGAAGATAATTTCATGGAATGTTAATGGGCTTAGGTCAGCTAGCGATAAAGGATTTCTTGATTATATTTTGCAAGAAAATGCTGATGTTGTCTGTTTACAAGAAATTAAGGCTCATTTTAGTCAGTTAGGCAATAATATAGCTAATATTCCTAACTACAACCTTTATTTAAATGAAGCCCAAAAGGCCGGTTACAGCTATCTTACAGAGAAGCGGCAATTATGGAGTTTGGCAATAGCAACGATTTTTGGGGTTATTGCTCAATTTTTGGCTACAATAGTCTGGCTATCCTTCATTGATTGGAGAGCGGCAGTAATAGTCGGTGTCGTTGAGTGGCTCGGTTTGGGACTGGTTGCTAACTTCTTTGCAACCATGGCCAACTTTAATGTTAAAACCGCCGCCACAAGAGGTCTTTTTAAATGGCCCGGGAACTTTAAGAGTGTTCCGCATTTCAGTTTAGCTCTTGACAATGCCATGATTTATCGAAATATGATAATCCAAGATATTTTGGTTAGCATGATTTTTGGCCTTCTAGGTTTTTCTTTAATAGTCATTTTGCGCTGTGAGGACTACTTTATGGAGCATTATGATGAAAATGGCCATCTCAAAAAAGGAAATCCGGATACAGTAGATCCAGAAAAACTTCTTTGGTAGTCGAAAATCCTGTAGTATCTGCATAATACATTTACAAGTACTCCTGCAATATAGCAGGCAGCGAACGTTCATCTGCCTGCTTTTTCTTTCCCAAAAAACTTGATTTCTTTAACTTGTAAACCTTTATTATCCTATCAACCCGCCCTAAAAAGAGTTCGAGAGAAAATGCATACAGACCGCACCCCGGCTGAAAGTTAGAATAGACTCTGAAAGAGGCTTTTTTGGTGTTCTATTAATTTTAAGAAAAAGGATCAAATCCATCACAAAAGATTGTTGTGGGAAACGGGATTCGAACTCTTAGAATCTATTTAAAATAATTTTTGTAAAAATGTTATTGATTAATTTTGATAATACAGTATATTATCAGTAATACTGTGTAATAATTAATGGAGGTGGTTATGGCTGGTAGATCAACAAAAGTTCTATCTTTTTCTCTTTCCCCCAAGATGGCAGATGAAATTGAAGATTTAGCGAAAAATGAACGCCGCTCTAAAAGTGAGCTTCTTCGTGAAATGGTGCATGTCTATAAAGAGCGCCAAGCTGAAGCTGAATGGCAGGATTTGTTTGCGTTTGGCGAAAAGACAACAAAGCGTTTTGGCATCAAAAACGAAGACGAGCTCTTGAAGATTCTTAATGGAAACACATAATGCTTAGAGTGGTTTTTGACACTAACGTTTACATCTCAGCACTTCTTTTTGATGGTCCCCCGAGGCAAATATTAGAGCTTGTCCTGAAGCAGAAAGTGGTGCTCATTACCTCAGATGATATTATTAATGAAACGGCTAAAACGCTCAAGGGAAAGTTCTCATGGCCTGAACATAAAGTTCAGCAATTTGTAAGGCAAACAAGCAGATTAGCTGAAGTTTATAATCCCAAAACAAAGCTTGGTGTAATAGAAGATGAACCAGATAACCGAGTTCTTGAATGTGCTGTTACCGGGAAAGCCAATCTTATTATTTCAGGAGACAACCATTTGCTTGGGCTTAAATCTTATGAGAATATCCCTATTCAAAAACCAAAATACTTAACCTATCTCATGGAGAAAAAAGATTAATTTTTTAAATATTCTTGTTATCCTATCAATCCACTCTAAAAAGAGTTCGAACGAAAGTGCATTTAGGCAACGCACCCCGGCTGAAATTTAGAAAGCTCCCAAAATGAGGATTTTTTTGGTATTCCCGAATAAAAAAGGCCCCTCTTAGGAAGAGAGAAACCTTTTGTTGTGTTCTTTCTTCCCTTAAGGGGCATGAGTCAGTTTTCTAGCTGTCGCAACGTTTTCGCTTGTTGTTTGAAGGCGTACTGGTAAATCGAGTGGTCTGCCACATTCTCCGCAACCGATGCATCCGTCATTTGGATTTGCAGACCAGAGCTTACCCTGATGCCTTGTGCAGCGGATTGTTTCCGAGGCTGACATATCTAGAACAAGCGGCTTCTCACCACTAATTCTTGGCCGAGAAACAAATATCAGCCCTCCGCTTCCGTTGTAATGGAAGACATGAGGCATATTCCTTTTGCACAGATCCGAAACTATACAGTTTCCGCAGGTTTGCGAATAAACCTTATACTTTCCTTGGAACTTACGCTTACCGGATTCGTTGGTTAGAGATGATATACCAACATGTTGTCCGTTTATTGTGTATGCTCCGGGGGCGTATTTGCACATCTCTGCCGAATAGAACCAAACGGCTTCTCCAATCTCGAGCATACTCACATTTCTAGAATGAGCATAATCGATATAGAGCTGTCTAATCCTATCTCGGAAAGCATTTAATTCCTTCCATGACCTTACTACATTTCCTTGAGTTACCAGCCCCAAACTTCCGAAGAAACGGTTCTGGTGAACATCAATTGGGGGCGGTACGTCACATGGATCTACGAGCCGAGCATCCACTAAGAAATGGACTAAAAGCGAGAGCATCTTTTCCTGAAACCCCAGAAGCTTTCTTGGACTCCGAAGAACCCTGCCTTGAAGCTTTTGCCAAATTTCAAGCTCGTTTTTGTACTGAAGGGTATCCCCGAAGATATTACGAGGGTCCCCATCCCAATATTTGTTTAGTACCCTAGCATTGTGCAGTAACCATTCTGGTCTTGTGTTCCAGAATTGAAGACCAACAGCTTTCATCATTTCGCGTATCTCGTCTGCTGTATAATTGATAGCTGTTTTAGAATCGTAGATCTTGGGCCACCTTTCGTAAAGCCTTCTGTGTCCGCGAAAACTGGCCTCCGCTGGGTTGCCTCCAGACATATGCAGAAGTACAACAAAGAGGAAATTTGCCTGGTCGAACGGTGATTCAAGGTTAGACGGGTAGTTACGACACTCTTGCGGAAGTCTGTACGCTGCAAAAGGGCCTTGTCCTGTTCTTGATGCGAAAAGGATGCGATCTAGCGCATCATTTGTTCTTGCTTGGTGCCCCATGAGTCTGGCCAATATTCATACACCTCCTTGACTGAACATACTGTTTATAATTAGGAACTCAGAAGGAGAGGCTTAAGCCTCCACTAATGCCAAGCCATTATATCTCAAAAGTTCGATTTTTAAAATCCCTTTAATAAATCGAAAAATTATTAAAACAGCAAAAACATTGGTTGATATTAGTGTGGTAATCTTCTTGGTTACTTTACTCTTATTCAAATAAAACTGATTAATAGCCGCTTATTTACTTTTAAGCGGTTTTTTTGTTATTTGATATATACTTAATATTCTGGTAAATTATATAAATAAAATCGGAGAAATAATGAAAAATAACCCGCTTGAGAATGCTATGGATCAACTAGAGAAAGCCAGCAAAATCCTTCAAATTGACAGGGAAGAACTGGAAATTTTAGAAACCCCGAAAAAGGAAATTCATGTCCAAATACTTCTAAAAACTGCTGATGGAAACATGAAAATTTTAAAAGGATACAGAGTTCAGCATAATGACAGTCGCGGGCCCTTTAAGGGAGGCATTCGCTTTCATCCCAAAGTTGACTTAGATGAAATAAAGGCGCTTTCTTTTTGGATGTCAATTAAAACTGCTGTTTTAAATATTCCGTACGGCGGATCAAAGGGCGGCATTGCCGTAAATTCCAAAGAATTATCAGCAAATGAAATAGAAAAAATATCAAGGGCTTATGTTAGATCTATCTTTAAGGATATAGGCCCGGATGTCGACATTCCGGCCCCGGACGTTTATACAAATCCGCAAATAATGGCCTGGATGGCCGACGAATATTCAACTATCGCCGGACAACATGTTCCCGGAGCATTTACCGGCAAGCCGGTGGAAGTTGGAGGCTCTAAAGGACGTGACACCGCAACTGCACAAGGCGGCATTTACGTTTTAATGGAAGCCATTAAAAAATTTAAATTTAAAAAACCTATCTCGGTGGCAATTCAGGGGTTTGGAAATGCCGGTGCCAATGCGGCCAAAATTCTTCACTTTGATGATGAGAAGTTTAAAATTGTAGCCGTAAGCGACTCTGGGGGTGCCGTCTATAACGAAAAGGGGATAGACGTCCCATTTTTACTTTCACATAAAAAAGAAACCGGAGCAGTAACAGATTTTAAAGACGCAAGGAATTTGAAACCGGAAGAACTTTTAGAGCTTGAGGTTGATATTTTAATTCCGGCTGCCTTAGAAGGTGCCATTACTTTAGAAAACGCTAAAAATGTAAAAGCAAAAATTCTTTTAGAACTTGCAAACGGACCAATTACCAAAGAAGCTGAAGACATTTTACTCGGAAAAAATATCCTAATTATCCCCGATGTTCTGGCAAATGCCGGCGGTGTAACCGTAAGTTATTTTGAATGGACTCAAAATAAAAGCGGTTTTTATCTGGATGAAGAAGAAATACAAAAAATGCTTTCTAAGAAAATGCGTGAAGCATACAAGGACGTTTTGGATTTGGCGGAAGTTTATAAGATTGATCTTAGAACTGCCGCCTATGTTTTGGCTATATCTAGAATTGTCGATTCTCAAAAATTAAAGGGGCTGTTTTAATTAAGAATATATGATATATGTCTTGCAATTTTGCATTGGGAAGGAGAAACATGATTGAAGTATTTTTGCTTAAACTATTAGATGTAATGCTGAATACGGTTAGAAGTGCTTTTTTTGTCAGAAATAAACATTTCTTGGCATCATTACTTACGGCAATTTCAACCTTCACTTACTTTTTGATAATTGTCAAACTGTTACAAATAAGTAGCTTTTTTTCTATTGCGCTAGTATCTCTTGCCGCTTTTTTAGGCAGTTATATTCCGCCAATAATAATACGCAGACTGGAAAAGGACAAGGTTTGGGTTTTTGATATTACCCCAAACTCAAATGAAAATGGGAAGGAATTTGCAAACCAGATGAGGAATAAGGGGTTTTCGGTAGTAACCTATAAGAGCTATAACAAAGGTAATGAATGCGTGGTTTGTTCTAAGGTTTTTTCCAAAAACAAAACCCACAGTAGATTAATAAAGAAAAACATCCCCAGGGGCTTTAAATGGCATATTGTTTCTGCAATAGATTAAAAAGCGTTTACTTGCGGGTATTGGTCTTAAACTTCAATTTTGCGTAAATTATTGCCCGAACGATTTGCTTATACATCTTTAATCTTTTTTTGATACCGTAGATAAATCCGTATTTTTTTTCTTTCAAATGCTGAGAAACCCCATCCAAAATGATATTTTTTACAACACAACCATTCATTTTAGCGTAAACGTTTATAGAAGTCTCTATTCCGAAATCCGTGATTGTGTTTTTTGCAAAAAAACCTTTCCAAAAAACGGTTTTTGCCGCTCTTTGTCCGGAAAGAAAGGGGATTAAGAAATTAAAAATATCCTGTAATTTATATGGCTTAAATCTTCCGCCCACCATATCGGCCGAATTTAATGCCTCCAACATTGCCTCAACATGCTTGGGCTTGAAGTTAATCAGATCCGCATCCGCAAATACAACAACTTCGGCCATGGGATATTTCTCGCTAACCCTCTTAAAACCAAATTTCATAGCATAACCTTTGCCCCGATTGTTTTTAAGTCTGGCAACATGTACATTTTCTTGCCTGAAATCCGGCACCGGTTCTTCTTTTGATCCGTCATCAACAACAATAATGGGCCACTTATATTCCAAATTTTTAACTACGTCGGATATATACGGTTCATTAAAAGCACAAATGACGATTACAGTTTTCATAATTTCTCCTTTGTAAAAGTGCTCTATTTGTTTTTTCTCTTCATGAGAGCTTCTTTTACTTGTTTTGGAAGCTTGTTTAAAATGAATTTGCTTATTTTATTCTTTTCACCCAAAATTAACACACCAATAATAATAAGCAACCATCCCGGTATTATTGGCAAAACCAAACCGGCAATCCCAAAAATGATAGCCAGCACACCTCCAATAAAAATAAAGAAGTATCCGATTCGCTTTATGTAGTCTGTAATTTTCTTTAAAATTGAATCCATAATCTGCCTGATTATACCATAATTGAGAATTCTCGAGAAATATAGTAAAATGATAACTGTGAAATAAACAAGGGAAATATGATGGATACGGTAATTAGTGTTAAAAACCTGGTTAAGGAATACAAAGACCTTAGGGCTGTAAATAATGTTTCTTTTGAAGTTCTAAAGGGAGAAATATTCGGTTTGCTGGGAGAAAATGGAGCCGGAAAAACCACGACCCTAGAAATGATCGAAGGCATAAGAAAGCCTACATCGGGAACAATAAAAGTGTTGGGACTGGAAATAAAAAAAGAGATGAACAAAATAAAAGAGAAAATTGGAGTTCAACTTCAGTCGTCCGCTTACTACAATTATCTTTCGCTAAAAGAAATTCTTGAATTATTCGGCCAGTTTTATGGTAAGGAAGTTGACGCTTTAAAACTTTTAGAAATGGTCGACTTAAGTTATAAGGCTAATTCGTACGTCGGTAAACTTTCCGGAGGCCAAAAGCAAAGGTTTTCCATTATTGCCAGTCTTGTTAATGACCCCGAAATTGTTTTTTTGGACGAACCAACTACCGGCCTGGATCCGTTAGCGAGGCGAAACTTGTGGGAATTAATTGCCAAAATTAAAGATCAGGGCAAAACAATTATTTTAACAACTCATTATCTAGAAGAAGCGGAAGTTTTGTGTGACAGGGTGGCCATAATGGAAAAGGGGGAAATTTTAAAGATAGACGAAACCCATAAACTTATAGAAAGCTCGAAGGAACCTTATAAGATCAGCTTTTATGCTCCGAAAATTAAAGAAAATGCCTTAAAACAATTGGAAAATATGGGAAGACTGAGCAACTTGGGGGGCAAAACTAATCACTTCGAAATGAGGTTAAAGACACAAACACTGCTAAATATTGCAATAAGCATTATTCATGAATATAAACCTGAAAGCCTAACTGTCGGCAGGTCAACTTTAGAAGATCTATTTATAGAACTAACCGGAAAAAGGATAGAGGAATAATATGTATAAGTTATTTTTAGCCGATTTAAAAATGCTGATCAGAAACAAACAAGCATTATTCTGGAGCTTATTTTTTCCTTTAATATTTACTTTTGTATTTGGATCTTTTTTTGCTAAGGGAGATGGGGGCAGCGGAACTCTAAGTATTGTAAATAAATCGAACACGGAAATTGCTAAAAATTTTGAATCTAGTCTAAAAGATACTGGTATATTTAAGGTTCAAAATGATGACAGCTTTGATAAAGCAAAAGAACTGGTGGACAAGGACAAGGTTTCTGTAGCCGTTTATATTCCGGAGAAGTTCGGCTCGCTAGAACCCGGTGACCCAAAGAAAATAAAAATTTACTATGTTCCCACCAATAGGCAAGCCGGAAGCATTATAGAAAGCTTTTCTAACACATATTTGACGTCTGTAAATATGCAAGTTCAAAAAGCGCTACCAATTTTTAGCGTGGAGAAGGAAGAAGGCAATAAGCCTAAGTTTAATTATTTCGATTTTATCTTAATTGGCCTTATTGGAATGGCTCTTATGAATTCATCTGTTCAGGGAGTTGCCATAGCCATGAGTAGATACAAGGAAGACAAAATATTAAAAAGGCTAACAACAACCCCCGTAAAATCCTGGCAATTTATTGGAGCTGAGGTTTTTTCAAGATTGGTGCTTAATTTTGTTCAAGTAAGCCTGATTCTTCTTGTTGGAGTTTATGCTTATGACGCACACATAAATGGAAGTATCTTTTTGGTATATATCCTCTCATTAATTGGAGCTATCCTGTTTCAATCTATGGGCTTTGTCATAGCTGCCTTCTCCAAAACCACTGATGCGGCAGAAGGAATGTCAACCGCCATAACAATTCCAATGATGTTTTTAGCCGGAGTATTTTTCCCCATAGACAGCCTGCCGAAGTGGTTAAGCTCCATAGTTCAATATTTACCACTAGCGCCGCTTCTTAAAAATTTGAGGGGGGTAGCTTTGGAAAAAAATTCTGTTTTTGACAACCCTTATAATATGGGGTTGGTTTTGGTGTGGATAGTTATAATGTTGCTTATTGCAGCTAAAAGGTTTCGGCTATCAGAAGAATAAAATACAACATCACATAAGAAGTATTTACGGAACCTTAAAAATACAATAGGAGAGGAAGGTAGAAATGGAATATACTTTGCGGCCAACAAAGCTACCCGTAGTTCTAAATGAGTCTCTAAATGCCTTAATTGATTATGACACGCTTCATTTAAAAATGCAGACATGGGAAGAATACGAAAGCCAAATATTTTATGAAAATCCGTATTATCTTCATTTTCTATATGAAAGTATTGATAAATACTGCAAGGATACTGAATTTGCACTTCAGCTTCCGATTCAGACATACTTAAGATTTGTTGGAGTTTTTGTTTACCGATTATTAAAATCTCAATGTGAAATTAACGTGCTAAACGATCAATTAATGGGAATTAATTCTCTTTTAGCCAAAAATTTGCCACAGATATCGAAACATATTTATGAATTGGTTCTGAAAATTCAGGATCCCAAAAAAAAATTTGAAGCAGTAGAGTTTGCAGATTACAAGATTCTCCAATTCATTTCTAGGTTAACAATAGCAGTATCAAAAAAAGAGTCAAAAAAAATTAAGGAAGACAATTTAGAATTCCTTACAAGAGCAATAAAGGAATATTCGACATTAGCATATTACATGCTTTACGCCCAGTGTGTCGAAAATGAAAATTACTTATAAAACCGCATTTTGAAATTTTTTCAAACTAAACTGGACTTACGCAAAATGGCACATCTATCCAAGCCGAAAACAAGTGAGATAAAATCTCTTTTCTCTACTGGAAGCATATTTGTAGATACGCTGACAGAAGAAAAAGGGATTTTAGCCGCTTTTAGTTGGTTTGGGAGGTGTGATAGTTTGCGTAAGTCCAGTAAAATATGCGGTTTTTTTATTTTAAGCTACTATTTTTTATTAAAAAATATGAAGTATTTTGCATTTTTTTTATATAAAGACCATAAAGCATTCCACTAACAAAAAGAATATCATCAGACCAATATTAATATTATGAAAGGGGGAACTAATGATTGTTAATTTACTAGCTTGGGTCTTGCTTGGTTTAATTGCCGGCTGGATTGCAAATTTAATTGTTCCGGAAGTAACCGGTGCCGGAATTTGGAGCAATGTTGTGGTTGGCATTATTGGAGCAATTGTTGGTGGATTTGTTTTCCAAGCCCTTGGGGGGCCAGGAATATCCGGTCCATTTAGCTTTTATAGCATACTGGTTGCAATAGCCGGTGCGGCGATTCTTTTATCCTTGGCTAAAATGCTTCAAACTAGAGCGTAGCGTAACTCTTCTATAATGGAAGCCTTTATAGACAGAAAAGATGCGGGCTCTAGGTTAGCTGTTGAAATGAATGACTATATCACTAGAGATTCCATTGTAATAGCGCTACCAAGGGGTGGCGTAGTGGTGGGCTACAAAATCGCAAAAAAATACGGTCTGCCATTGGATGTCTTTATTTCCAGAAAAATACGGCACCCCTTTAATCCCGAATATGCAATTGGAGCAATAACTGAAACCGGTCATATGTTGAAAGATGAACAATCAATTAGTTCATTTTATATCACTGGCGAATACCTTGAAAAAACGATTAACGAAGAAAAGAAACTCATTGCTGATAAGATAAATATATTTCGAGGCGGTAAACCATTATCCAACTTAAACTCAAAAGATATTATTTTAGTTGATGATGGCATTGCCACGGGTTACTCAATAACAGCCGCAATTGAGTCCCTGCGTCAACTAAAAGTTGCAAGCATTGTTCTTGTCGTGCCGGTTGCACCGCTTGATGCAATTGAAAGGTTAACCAAACTCGTGAATAAACTATTTGTTCTTTTATCTCCTCCGTATTTCACTGCAGTCGGGGAATTTTATTCAGATTTTTCGGAAGTTACTGATAATGATGTTGTAGAAATACTTTCCAAATCCAAAAGACCTTGATACAATATTTCTCATGAAAAAGATTAACGTAAGCTGGCTTTTGCCAATTATATTGGTAGGTATTTCTTTAATAATTGGCATTTTTTTGGTTAAGAATATAGTTACCAAACCCCAACCAAAAGAAAATGAAGTTATATCCACCGAGGAACTTAAATCCAAAATCGACGCTAAAACACCTTTTAAATTAATCGATGCGAGGTCTAAGGATCGCTATGAGCTGGAGCACCTGCCGAACGCAATTAATATTCCCGAAAATGAACTGGACAAAATAAAAAATGTTGCCCTTCCTACCGAATATCTTGTTGTTTATTGTGAGGGATTTGGTTGTCCGTCAGCAAAAGAGGCAAAAAATGTTCTCGCTAAAAAAGGATATAAAAACGTTAGGATTTATAACGAAGGAATACCCGGATGGAAAGCCGACGGCAATAGCACCGTCAAGGGTTCCGGTACTACCATAAAAAATTTAGCTTCCAGGTATAAAACTTTGCCCTTAGTACTTTTGGCGGGCCTAACAGACGGCTTTAATCCTTGCGCAATCGGAATGCTTTTATTTTTGCTTGGATATTTAATTATTTTTGCAGAAAAACCCGAAATGAGCCTAAAACTTGGCATAGCCTATATTGCTACCACATTTATGGCTTACTACCTTCTCGGACTTGTGCTTTTGAATTCTTTGTATGTTATTACCGGCTCTTCCGGTTTTCAAGCAATATCCAGGTCGGTTAATTACGTAATTATTGGTGTCCTTACTATTGCGGCTATCGTTAACATTAAGGATGTGTTTTTTTATGGGAAAGGGCTAAGCCTTCAAATACCCAAGAAAGTACGAGGACAATTAGAAAAGGTGGTTGAGATTGCAACACTGCCGTCAACTATTGTGCTTGCTTTTCTAGTTACTTTTTTTGAATCTCCCTGCTCTTTACCGGTTTACATTGGCACTTTAAAGATTCTTCATGAAACATATTCTGCAACAGTTACACTTTTTTACTTAGCCTTATATAATTTGATGTTTGTAATGCCCATCATTGTACTTCTTGTTGCTGTTTTAAAAGGCGAGCAAATGGTAAAAATTAAAGAATGGGAACATAGAAACAAGAAAAATATGAAACTGACGATGGCCTTAATGCAATTATTTATTGCCGCTATCATTTACTTTTATTAGTAACGCTTGTTTAAATTTAGGGGTTGTGCTAGCGTAATTAAAATGAAGAAATTTTTTAAGAAATTATTTATTCCTCACGCAAACAATTTATATAGGCCTCATGCTTTTAGGCATAAGGCTATTTCAATTTATTCTGTAGCCCTTATGCTATCCCATTTAAGCTTTGGCATTGCTTTCACTTCCGCTTCCGTATCTGCTCAGGCCGGAGGGGATATAGCTAAACAAATTATTGGACTCACCAATACCGAGAGATCTGCGTTTGGACTTGGCTTAGTCATCGAAAACGAAAAATTAACTTTGGCGGCTAAGGACAGAATTAACGACATGTTCGCAAAAAATTACTGGGATCATTATGCACCGGAAGGAACCGAGCCTTGGGACGCGGTCAAAAATGCCGGCTATAACTATTCTTACGCCGGAGAAAACCTGGGAAAGGGCTTTACAGATGCTAACGCCGTTGTTGGAGCATGGATGAATAGCCCGAGCCATAGAGAAAATTTACTTAATAGCAATTATGAAGAAATTGGAGTAGCCATAGGATCGGGACTTTTAAATGGCAGGAACACGACTATAATTGTCCAGCTTTTTGCATCGCCCTTTGAAAAAGGCGTAAAGCCTGTTACTGTTCTTGGCAGCAAATCTCAAGTCGAGCAATTTAGCCTCTCAAACGTTTTCAATTCTTCCAATGTTCCATATTCAATTGCTTGGATAATGTTGACCTTAATGCTTATAGCCGATGCCTATATGCTTACCAAACAAGGCCATCATAAAGACAGGAAACATAAATTCCACATTGGTTTTGCATCTCTTTTAATTCTGGTATTATTCAGCCTTTTAACTTTCCAACTTGTAAACATATTATAAAGGAGCTAAACATGATTGACTTAGCAATAATTGGGTCCGGTCCGGCCGGATTATCGGCTGCCGTTTATGCAGCAAGATACCTCATGGATTTTGAAATTTATGGCCAGTTGCCGGGAGGATACGTATCGGAAGCGCATGAAATAGGTAATTACTTAGGGTTTCCAAATGTAACGGGAGCAGAGCTTACAAGCAGCTTTTTAAAACACCTCGAATCTTTGGATGTTCGCATACAAAATTATCTAGTTAAAGGAATCCGAAAAGAAAACGGTTATTTTTCTATTCACTTTGACGAAAAGGAAGAAATGGCCAGAAATGTTCTTCTTTGTCTTGGCACCCAGAGAAACAAATTAGATGTTCCGGGAGAGAGCGAGTTTTTAGGAAAAGGTGTTTCTTATTGTGCCACCTGCGATGCTTTTTTTTATCGAAATAAAACTGTCGCGGTAATTGGCGGCTCCGATTCTGCCGTTTCCGCTGCCATTTATTTATCCGATGTAGCCTCAAAAGTCTATTTGATCTACAGGAAGAAAGAGCTGCGGGCAGAACCGGTTTGGATTAAAAGAGCAAAGTCAAATTCTAAAATAGAAATAATTTACAAAACCAATATAAAATCTATTGAAGGAGAAAATTTTGTCGAAAAAATCACTCTTGATAAAGAATACGAAGGGAGCAACGAATTAAGCGTAAATGGAATCTTTATAGAGGTTGGGTCAGCACCAAGCACAGCCATCTATAAACCTTTAGGTGTTAAAACAGAAGACGGCGGGCTTATTGTTGTGGATAGCGCACAAAAAACAAGTGTCAACGGCATTTGGGCGGCGGGGGATATTACAACAGGATCTAACAAATTAAGACAGGTAATTACGGCGGCTGCCGAAGGCGCAATTGCCATTCATGATATTTATCAGACTATTAAAAAGAGCAAGAAATAGCCGAGCTAGAAATATGTTCTTGACAACACGTTCGGTTGAGCTATGATTTTAAGCGTAAGCAGCTTTGCTTTTTAAAAGGCAAACGCTTTAGAAAATAAAACCTTATGAAAGGAGGTGAGTTAAATGGCAGATGAAGTAAAAGCTACAGTAGGTTATTGTGTAAAATGTAAAGCAAAACAAGAAATGAAGGACGAGGAAAAAGTAACCCTAAAGAATGGCAAACCAGCAACAAAGGGTACTTGTCCTGTTTGTGGCACCAAAATGTTTAAAATTGGTGGCTAATATATCATACGAGGGGGATTTTCAAATGGCCTCGATCTAATATCTTAGGATTTAGTTCGGGGCTATTTGTTTTGATATAAAAAAGCGAGCTTTTGTTGCTCGCTTAAAATATTTTCGTTCTTCTTTCTAATGATTTTTGAGAGGATTCTAGCGCACTACTTGGTAAGGGCTTAAATTCCATCATTTATCAATCAATGTGACTTATCTTTTAACTATGCTTTCTCTTTACCTCAGCTTATCCCCCATAACTTACCCTAAATTGAGCTCGCACCTTCGATTCAGCAGTTTCCTTGCTATGTTCTTCGATGTCTGGCCTAACTCTATTTATGCCTGAAATCATGCTTTTGATTATGCTTTCTTTTAATTCCTCGCTGTTTTTAGGCTTATTCTTCAAAGAAATTATAGCAGTAGGTGGTAATTCAACTGCCAAACCTGCAAACATCGATCGATTAATTTTCGACTTTTCAACGTGCCCTCTCTTCGCCATAAATCATCACCCCCCTAATCCTATATGATTTAAAATATGAACGTATCTTATCACAATATTGATAATTATCAAAATTTTGAATTTAATTCATTGGGATTTGTTTAGAAATTAGGAATTAACCTCCGGCACAGCTGATAGTAACTGCCCACAATCGTCATTGCGAACGATCCGGCAGCCGCCGGAGAGTGCGGCAATCTTGTTTCAAGCAGAGGAGATTGCTTCGTTTCACTCGCAAAGACGCAGGG
>LBVV01000007.1:52295-121478 GCA_000993275.1 candidate division CPR2 bacterium GW2011_GWC2_39_10
CTAGAGGTCTAGCCGGCCTCCGGCCGATCCTCCGAAGGAGGGGACGCCACCACTATATGCTTATGTATTATGTATACGTTATAAAAAGTCTGAGAGATAGTTCAACATATATTGGATTTAGCTCAGACTTAAAGCAAAGAATAGAATATCACAATAAAGGCAAGTCAAGATACACGAAATCAAAAATGCCTTGGAAATTGGTTTATTATGAATCTTATTGCAGTGAAAATGATGCTAGAAAACGAGAGATAAAACTTAAAAAACATCGGCAAACAAAAGAATTACTTTTACAATGTATCGAGAGTTCTGCCAAATAAATATGGCCCTATCGTCTAGAGGTCTAGGACGCCACCCTCTCAAGGTGGTAACACGGGTTCGAATCCCGTTAGGGCTGCCATAGAAAAATCAAAGATTTTTACTGATAGCTTTTAGCTAATAGCTCCCGAAGGAAGCCATTTATTATTTCAAAAACCAATCGATATTTGCTTAAAATAGAGACAATGTTTATAATTTTTATATGTCACTTGCGTCGCACTTACACTCTCACCCAAAAAATGAAGAAAATTTTAATAAACTTCATTCTAAAAAATCAGTCCAAATCATCGACAAGCTGGCAATGATTGTTGGCGTTTTAGCTCCTTTAACTGCCTTGCCGCAAATTTATCAGCTTATTATAACCAAAGATGCCACCGGCGTGTCAATTTTGGCCTGGGTTTTATATATAATTACTGCGTCATTCTGGATCATTTATGGAGTCGCCCACAAAGAAAGGGCTATCATTATCAACAATGCTCTTTGGGCGATCCTAGAATTTATTATTGTTCTACTAGCACTAATATACTAATTTAATTAAATAATTGTTTTGGTTGTTTGGCGGAAGATTTTTGGGCATTGTTATTGTATTTTTATATTATCTTGAAGATTAGGAAGGAGGTGGTGGAAATGAAAAGGAGCGCTGTGGAATGGATTGCTTATTATTTAGTTATAGTCGGAGCCCTAAACTGGGGATTTGTTGGTTTGTTTGACTTCGATATTGTAGCTAAAATTTTAGGCGAAGCAACCGCACTTGCAAGGATAGTTTATTCTCTTGTAGGGATAAGCGGCCTTTATCTTATATACCTAGTAGGCGTGAAGGAATCATAAATTTTGAAAAACCAACTTGCCAAAGACTTAAGCAAACGGTAAAATTAAATTAATGAGTAGTTTTTTGTATTGGTTTATCAGAATAGTTTCCTCGCTTGGAGGGTTGGGAATAATTATATATTATGTTCTTTTATATTTTACCGACAACAAGGTTGATGCTGCTCCTTATGCGCCACTTGGAGTAGCGCTTGCAGCTTTGGTTATCTTTAATACGACAGTTGCCGGAACAATCAAAAAAAGAAATGAAAATCTTTTCATTAAATTCGAAGTTTTAATTTATTCTATCCTAGGTTTTCTCTTAATTAATTTAAATGGCGGATATGAGAGTCCGCTATTTTTCTTAACTTATTTCGGCATTGTATTTGCTTTTTTCTATTCTATTCAATTGGGCATTGTCATTGCCGCAATGATTGCTCTCTATATTATTTATCAGCAGTTTTTAGATACCAATGGAAATTTCGCGCAAGCGAGTATCGTACTAATCGTTTATCAGCTAGGCGGAATTATGCTGGCTTCAGCTATTGCCGCATATTATTCCAAATTGCTTAAAAGCACCGCAACTGAAAAATCGCAAATGCAAGGAATGGTTAAGAAACTTACCGCCGACAAAAGTAAAGACGATGCTATTTTATCCAGCATGGCGGATGGTGTTTATGTAGTAGATTCCGAAAGGAAAATAGTTATTTTTAATGAAGCGGCTGAAGAATTAACCGGCTGGAAATCTGCCGATGCTTGCGGTTTGTTTTGCGGCAATGTCATGAAACTAAAAGACGATCAAGATCTAAGCGTCTGCGAGAAAAGCTGTCCAATGCTTGTTACGTGGTCTTCAGGAGAAAACGTTGTAAGAAACGACATGTGTTTTGTTAATAAATTTAAAAAAGCAATTCAGATTTCCGGATCATATATGCCCATAAAAGATAACAGTGGCGAAGTTAACGGTGGTTTGTGCGTATTTCGAGATATTACAGAGCAACACGCACTAGAAAGACAAAAGGAAGAATTCGTTTCAACCGCATCTCACGAAATGAGAACTCCGCTTACTGCGCTTGAAGGTTACATTGATTTAGCTAAAGGACCAACGGCCCAGATAGATCCAAAAACTCGTGAATTTTTAGAAAAAGCATACGCGCAAGTCAGACAAATGTCTCATCTGATGCAAGATCTGCTTAATGTTTCCCGAATCGAAGACAATAAGCTTGAACTCAGGAAAGCTTCATTTGAAATTGCAGATTTGATAAAGTCTGTTATCGAAATAATGAAACCTAAAGCTGACGAAAAAAAATTGAAATTAACATTTAACGAATCCAATATAAATTTTGGCGGGAAAAAAGCAATTGGAGTTTCAACAAAGGTTGCAGCGGATATAGACAAGATAAGAGAGGTGCTTAACAACTTAATTGAAAATGCTACCAAATATACAAGAGAGGGGAGCATTCAAGTTTCGGTTACTTACGACCATGACTTTGCCACGGTTTGCGTAGCAGACACCGGCATTGGCATTTCCGAAGACGACCAAAAACATTTATTTCAAAAGTTCTATCAAGTAGCAGATTATGAAACCAGGGAAGTTGGCGGAACCGGACTAGGCCTTTATATAACCAGATCGTTGATTGAACTTAACGGTGGAAAAATTTGGATAGAGAGTAAAAAAGGTGCCGGCTCAAAATTTCTATTTACATTACCCAGATCAATTGATTAGAATGTAATATAAGAGATAAAGACTTGACTAAAATTATAATAGTTTAGATAATGGTTTTAAGGAGTTTTAATGCCAAAAATATTGTTAGTTGAAGATGATGTTGCCTTAAGAGATATATATTCTGCTCGTTTTAGCGCTGAAAACTATAATGTTGCAGTAGCCTCGGATGGCGAAGAAGCTCTTTCTATCGCCGTAAAAGAAAAACCGGACATAATTCTTTTGGATATTATGATGCCGAAAATTAGCGGTTTTGACGTACTGGACATATTAAGGGCCACTCCGGAAACTAAGGTAACAAAAATTATTGTCATGTCGGCGCTGTCTCAACCATCAGACGTGGAAAAAGGAAAGGCTCTTGGTGCAAATGAATATCTGGTTAAATCCCAGGTTACGCTTTCTGAGGTAGTAGAAAAAGTCAAACAAGTTCTTGCCAGTTAATTATTTTTTTTAAAAAAAAGTCTCTCTCGAGGGGCTTTTTATATTTACCGGCGAAGCGAAAGAAATTGTGCTTCCGGGTAAGTGACTTGAAACACAGGGCAGAATACAATTTATTTTTAGCTGGCAAAATAGCAGAAAATAACTTATAATAAACCTATGAAAAGAACACTTTCAATCGACGTTGCCGAAAAAATCGGCAAAGAGGTAATGGTATCCGGATGGATACATAAAATTCGCAAACTTGGCGGCATTAATTTTATTGTGCTTAGAGATAGGGGTGGACTAGTTCAGGCAATTGTCGAAAAAACGGAAGACATAGATAAGTTAAAGGAGTTAACCACTGAATCGGTTGTTTCTATTACAGGCAAAGTAGCAAAAGAAGATCGGGCGCCGGGCGGAGCAGAAATTCATGTACAAAATATTGAAATATTGTCACCGGTCACCGAAGACATACCTATAGAAATTAACAAAAATGAGCTTAATGTTAATTTGGATACCCTCCTAGATTTTAGACCGCTAACTCTAAGAGCTTTTAGTCAAAAAGCAATCTTTAAAGTGCAAGCCGAAATTCTTTCTGCCTGGAGAGATTTTTTCAAAGAGCTTGATTTTACGGAAATTAACACTCCAAAAATAGTTGGTGCCGGAGCTGAAACAGGAGGCGCCGAGATGTTTGAGGTAAAATACTTTAAGAAAAAGGCTTATCTTGCTCAAAGCCCCCAACTCTACAAAGAAATTATGGCTGGCGTATTTGAAAGGGTTTTCGAAACGGCTTTTGTATATCGCGCGGAGCCGCATTCCACATCAAGACATATTAACGAATACATGAGCCTGGACATTGAAATGGCCTTTATCAATAGTTGGACAGACCTAATTGATTTACACCAAGATTTAGTTAAGTATATAATTGACAGGCTCAAAAAAAATTCCAAGAAAGAATTTGATTTGTTGGGCGCAAAAATACCCGACTATGTAAAAATTCCGACCATTAAACTTCGAGAGGCACAAGAAATTTTAGAAAAGGAATATGGGGAAAAATGCATCGGCGAACCGGACTTGGAGCCAAAACACGAAAAGCAAATTTGCGAATATTCAAAAAATAAGTGGGGGAGTGAATTTATTTTTATCACCCACTATCCAAGCAAAAAGCGACCTTTCTACACAATGGATGATCCCAAAAATCCGGAAGAAACCTTAAGCTTCGACCTTTTATTTAAAGGGCTTGAGGTAACAACCGGAAGTCAAAGACTTCACAGATATGAAGACCATATAGCTAAAATGAAAAAACGCGGCATGAGCACAGAGGGCTTTGAAGACTACCTCAACGTATTTAAATATGGAATGCCGCCGCACGGGGGATTTTGCCAAGGGCTGGAAAGATTAACTGCGCGCTTTCTTGATTTGGACAACGTAAAAGAAGCTTCGCTTTTTCCCCGAGATATGAATAGACTTAAACCATAATTATGACCTATACGGTTAAGATACAACAATTTGAGGGACCATTTGATCTTCTTCTTTCTTTAATCGAAAAGGAGAAATTAAGCATAACCGATTTATCCTTGGCTAAAATCACCCGAGAATATCTAAGGCATATCGACGAATTTAAAATTAATACCGATCAGCTTGCAGAATTCCTAAACATTGCCTCAAAACTAATTTATTTAAAATCAAAGGCTTTGTTGCCCTCGCTTGCAAACGATGAATCGGAAGAAGAAATAAAAGAATTCAAGACACAATTAGAAGAATATAAGAAATACAAAGAAGCGGCCGAACATTTAAAAGAAATTTTAGCAAAAGGTAAATTTTCTCGAAGTCCCGGCGAAAGGCAATTTGATAAAGCCATTTTCTTTCACCCTCCCGGGACCGAATTAAAAGATTTAAGCCTTTTATTTCAACAAATCTTAAAAAAGATGCCGGACAAACCGCTGGAAGAAAAAACCATACAAAAACAAGTAACAATCGAGGAAATAATTGATCAAATTAATCATGCCCTAAAGAAAAATAAAACACTAAACTTGCTTGATGAAATAAAAAAAGCAAAATCTAAAATCGAAATTGTGGTTTATTTTTTAGCAATACTGGAGCTAATAAAACAAAAGGCTATAAGGGTGATCCAAAAGGAGAATTTTAATAATGCTGAAATTGAGGATTTGCGATGAATATTAAAGAGATAATTGAAAGCCTGCTCTTAGTCGCAAATAAGCCCGTCAGTCCTTCTGAGCTAGCAGATATACTAAAAACCGATGCAGGGAGCGTTCTGGGGGCTTTAAATAGCCTTATGGATGATTATAAGGATAGGGGCATCAATATTATTCAACACGACAATGAGTACGAAATGATTACGAACCCCTCTAACGCTAAATTCGTGAGCTTGTTTTTAAACGAGGAAACCAGAAAAGATTTAAACCAAGGCGCTTTGGAGACATTGGCTATTGTTATATATAAACAGCCGGTTACAAAAAGTGAAATAGAAAATATAAGAGGCGTTAACTCGGATTATGCAGTTAGATCTCTGCTTATTCGCGGAATAATTGAAGAAAAAGGACGAAAAGAATCTTTGGGTAAGCCCATTTTATACGGCACAAATTCAAACCTATTAAAACATTTTGGCATAAAATCCTTAGACGAACTACCCAAAACCGAGGATAAAAAATGATTAAGGCTATTTATGGAAAGAATTAATAAGTACTTAGCCAAATGTAACCTTGGTTCAAGAAGAAAAGTTGAAAAATATATTGAAAATGGGCAAATCTTTATCGATGGAAAAAAAGCTTCTTTAACGGATATTGTTAGCCCGAACAATGTCATAACTCTTGACGACAAACCGTTACTGGCAAAAAAATTCGAATACGTTTTAATTAATAAACCAACCGGTTATGTAACTACCGTTAAAGATAATCATGCGAAACAAATAATTATCGATTTACTGCCGCAAAACTTACGTCATCTAAAACCAGTTGGAAGGTTGGACAAGGAAACCTCTGGCTTAATACTTTTGACCAATGACGGGAATTTGGCAAACAAACTTACGCACCCAAGATATGAAAAAGAAAAAGAATACGAAGTAAAAACAAAACCGGAATTTACCGAAACCGCACTGGAAAAAATGTCGAGCGGTTTTGAACTTGAAGATGGATTTATAAAGCCAAAAAAATTTGAGATAAAAAATGGCAAAATATATATCACCATCTCAGAAGGTAGAAACAGACTTATAAGACGAATGTTTTCCTATTTTGGCTTTGAAGTGATAGAATTAAAGAGAACAAGAATATCATTTTTAAAACTTGGCCATTTAAGAGAAGGCGAGTTTATACACCTAAGCAATAAGGAGATTTGCAAATTAAAAGATGAGTAACCTTCTTATCACATTATTCATAGCTTCAGACTTGTTGTTGCCTTCGACATGGGCAAAAAACATTCAGGAAAAGTATGTTAGCTTGGACTCTGATACAAAAACCCAAAAGACCATACCTACCAAAGGCATACAAATTGAGCTATCAAATTTACCGATAAAAAATTCTGAACAAATTTTTTATACTAATCTTAGCGACACTATTTATGCGATAGACTTGAATACTAATTCTGTTCTTCTTGATAAAAATAGTTCTTCAAAAGTTCCGATGGCCAGCTTAACCAAGCTGATGACCGCTTATCTTGCCTTCGAAAACCTCAAGTTGGATGATATCGCTATGGTTTCTCAATATAGTCTTGCTTCGGAAGAATCATATATGGGGTTGTTCCCCGGTGAAAAGATTTCCATTAGGGATCTGCTTTATGGCCTTTTGGTGGAATCAGCAGGAGACGCTGCCATTATTCTTGGCAGGGAAATAAGCGGCACCGACTTAAAGTTTGTTACCAAAATGAACGAAACTGCCAAAAAAATAGGTTTGTTGTCAACTAATTTTGAAAATCCGAGCGGAATGGACTCGAAATTTCACTATTCCAGTGCCAGAGACTTGGCCACAATTACAAGAATATTGCTTAATGACAGCGAGTTCAAAAATATTGTTAAAACAAAGGAATTTGATGCTAAATCAACCTCGGGCTATATACATCATCTTGCAAATACTAATAAATTGTTAGATAATGATATGATTTTCGGAGTTAAAACCGGAAAAACAAATTTGGCAGGAGAATGCCTCATTACACTTGCCAGGTTGAAAAATCATGATATTCTCATAGTTGTTATGGGTTCTAAAAACCGCTTTCTCGAAACTAATAATATTATTTCATGGATCAATAACGTATATGTCTGGTAAAAATAACAAAAAACCTATTGTAACAATCGTGGGCAGGCCAAACGTTGGCAAGTCTTCTTTGTTTAATAGAATTATTGGTCAAAGAACCGCTATTACCTCTGATGTAGCAGGCACAACTAGAGATCGAATATATGAAGATGTTGAATGGAAAAATACAAGTTTCATGCTGGTCGATACGGCGGGAATCGATAAAGACATTGAGGGCGAACTAGCCGAAAATATTCAGGATCAAATAAATTTTGCCCTTGATGAGGCTGATTTTTTTATCTTTATGGTTGAGGCCGGAACAGAAATAACTATCGAGGACGAGAAAGCCGCCCAGATATTAAGAAAGAAAAAGAAGCCTTATATTTTAGTTGCCAATAAAGCAGATAATCAGGAACTTGAGAATTCCATAGTGAATTTTTATAAACTTGGACTTGGGGAACCAATTGGCGTTTCGTCAATTCATGGAAGAGGAGTAGGAGATTTTCTAGACTTGTTGGTGCAAAAGATAAAGAAAATCCCGGGAAAACCAATTGAGCCTAAAACGACTGATATTGTCGTTGCTTTACTTGGCAGGCCGAATGTAGGCAAATCGTCCATACTTAATAAATTATCGGGGCAGGGCATTGCAATTGTCTCCGAAGTTCCCGGAACCACGCGTGACGTAAACGAAGCCATAATTAAAAAAGACGATAAAAAAATTTTACTCATTGATACGGCAGGTATCAGGAAGAGCGGGAAGATTGAAACGGGAATTGAAAAATATAGCGTTTTAAGGTCTCTCAAAGCCGCCGAAAGGGCAGACATTGTACTTCTTGTACTTGATGCCACTGAGGGCGCTGTGGCTAAAGATTTAAGCATTGCCGGTATGGTTAAGGAAATGGGCAAAGGCCTTATTATCGTTGTAAATAAGTGGGATGCTATCGAAAAAGATGAACAGCCCATGGACCAGTATTTAGCGATGCTTCGAGATAAATACGATTTTGTGAGCTGGTCGCCCGTGATTTTCGTCTCGGCTTTAACCGGAAAAAATTTGGATAAAATAGGCTCGCTCATAGAATCTGTCAGCGAAAATAGGGAAATTAAAATTCAAACGTCCAAAGTAAATAATTTGATTGAGAAGATTACCACTAAAAGGCCTCCGGGAATAAAAAGGGGAACAAGGCCGAAAATTTTTTACGCAACGCAAACCGGTACTGCTCCGCCGGAATTTACTTTGTTTTGCAATTATCCCGAATATATTCATTTTTCTTATATTAGATACTTGGAAAATAGCTTTAGAAAGGAAGCTGATTTTACCGGAACTCCAATTAAGATAGTATTAAAAAAGAGGCAGAGCAAATGATATTAATTCTGGGACTTGGAAATCCGGGCAAAGATTATGAGAAAACAAGGCATAATGCCGGTTTTATGTTTTTGGACGCACTTGCTTCAAAATACAGTTTAAGCTTTTCTTTTAATAAAAAATTTAATGCTCAAATAGTTGGTACGTCCATTGAAGGAGAGGACATTATATTTGTTAAACCGCAAACCTATATGAATTTATCCGGCAATGCAGCATTGAAAATTGCTAATTATTACAAAATACCGGCAGAAAAAATTTGGGTTATTTATGATGATGTGGACTTAACACTTGGCAAAATTAGAACTAGGCAAAGTGGTTCCTCCGGCGGACACAAGGGAATTGATTCCATAATCGATAATTTAAATAACGATAATTTTTTCAGAAT
This sequence comes from candidate division CPR2 bacterium GW2011_GWC2_39_10, assembly GCA_000993275.1. GTDB lineage: Bacteria > Patescibacteriota > CPR2 > CPR2 > CPR2 > GWC2-39-10. Next base: position 61,547 of record LBVV01000007.1, read on the forward strand.
AAGAATAGGCATTAAGACAGAAAGTCTTGACCAAATCCCAACCGAGAAATATGTTCTTGGAAAACTCACGAAAGCAGAACAAGAAATTATTAATACTTCTTTTAATAAGCTGTTCGACCTCATTATATCTTTTATAAAAGATGGGCCAGGGAACATAAGCGCCTAAACAAAAAGAAAGACCCCGCTTACGCGGGGTCTTTCTCGAGTTTGCAAAGGCCTCCCAAAATACAACAACTGTCAAATTGACTTGATCTGCCTCTATAAAATTATTAGGCAGACGTGTTGCTGGGAGAATTATACTAACGAGTGGCCTCAAGGAGGGTGGTTAAGGTCCCGCTCGTTAGCAGGATTCTCCAAACAACTGGAGGGTTTGCTTATCAAATTACGGTTTTTTTACAACCGTCAAGAAATTTTATCAAACCGTTATTCTTTTGTCAACTATTTTTAGAAAAATCTATCAACCAGTTGATTGATAGAGCATCATAGCAAATAATTTCAATTATGTCAAGCACTTTTTTAACAAAAATTTTTTACATAAAAAAGGGAGTTTCTTGTTACGGAAACTCCCCGGATAGCTATACGCTACCTTACACCCTTATCTGAGAGATATCGATCGTCATACTTACTCACAATGTGGTTGCGTCTTTTTTCGATCTTTTCACTATTGCTCGCATCTATGGCATCGGCTTGCTTTAATTGCTTTGCTTTTTTCTCCGCCGAGTCTAGCTTTTGCATTTCCTCTTTTAACCTGTCATCCAGCTTCTTTCTACTTATGATTCTACTCATATGGCTAAGACTATTATAGATTTCTCTAATTTCATCGACAGTTTGCCATACGAATGACCACAAGAGAGAAAACATGGCTTTGAAAACAAAGGCAACGGAAGTTAAGAGCACCACGCATATAAAATGCACAGCCGGTCTCTTGCCATACCTTCTGCTCCAAAGGTACATAAGCAGAATGATAAGAAGCGGTATCATAAACTTTGTCAGCGCAATTACTGCCGGACCAAAAAATTTATGACCAAAAATTGCTTCTAGCGGCTGGTTAAACAGATTGTCCGCAAGAATGTTAAAGTCCTCCCATACCATTTTTGTTGCAGAAAAAAACATACTTTTCATTTTAATCCCTTACCTTTCTAGTGGATTCCTATCTTTTTCGCGGCCACCCATGGCCTAAATGAACATTTCCAGTTAGAATAAACAATTCTGCTAAAAGCAACATTTATTACCGGATCATAAAGGTCATACAAGGTTAGCCCATACTTTTGCATAACTAGCTTCTGCCACCTCAAATTTATTTGAGTAACTCCAAAGTCTAAACATCCGCCGTGATTTAACTCATAAGGAAGACCGCTAGACTCTCGCCAAAATACCGAGATAGCATCCGCCGAATTGTACGGATAATATAACCTTATCAAGGGCTTTAGCGCGTTCATTTCGGGCGTAGATCCGGCAATATCCTTTTTTAGGATACTCCTTGCGTGTTGTTTTTTCGCCAGATTTAAAGCAACCAAATGAAGTCTTAATCTTTTCTTTCCCAGTTCAGACTTATCCTGCTCAAGCATAGCCGTTAGATCTGCTTCATAGTTGTCTGCACAAATAGCAGAGATTTTTGACAGCTCTTTTAAGCCTGCTACTACTGCCGCTTTTTCTTTTTCATTGCTAGTTTGCCTTAAGTGGCTTTTATGAAAGGAACTTATTTTGATATGAGCTTCATATCTTCTTAGGTACAAGGACAAGTCATATTTCTGCTGTGCTTTCCTTTCTTCCTTCGCAAACACTACATTGATTCTTGCTTTTTCAGCTTTTTTTCCACTAGTGTCTGATTTTGCCACTTCCACCGGAACATGTTTCACTTCCTGCTTTTTTTCGCCAATTGCAGTTTGACCATAAGCAAACGCGCTCGCGAAAAAGACGGCTACAAAAACAAAAATTTTTGCCGAGCAATCCATTTTACACCTCCTTTTCAATGTCCCATCTTTTTTACTGGAAAAAATCCATGGCTTTACTGGACTTTTTTCAATAAAAAAAAGCAAGCTTAAACGAAAGCCTGCTACTTTTAAAAAGGGTAACAAAAAAACGACCGGTTTCACCACTAGCTACCTGCGACCATAAGGTGACCATATATATGTCGCGGGTCATAGCTTTCGTTAGAATAATTGAACTAAATTGTTAATAAACATAACTACATTAACATAAAAGTATTTTTGTGTCAATGCTTTTTATGATATTATATTTTTATGGACAAAAAAGATAAGGAAATTTTAATAACAATTGATAAGATGCAACTTTTTTCGCCATCGACTTTTTTAAAATTACTCGAATATTTTAAATCAGTAAGAAATATCTGGAATGCGCCCAAGCAAACATTAAGACAATGCGGCCTTATTAAAGAAAAAGAAATTAATATTTATTTTGACCAAAAAAAGATTATCGAACCTTTTGGAATTGTAAAAACACTTAGCGAAAAAAATATTAATGCAGTTTCATTATTTGATGCGGATTATCCGGAAAAACTGAAAAATATATCCGATCCGCCAATTGTACTGTATATAAGAGGTGCGCTTAATTTCGAACCCAAAATACCCGCTATTGGAATTGTAGGATCCAGAAAAGCCACCTTAGACGGGAGGATAATAACAAAAGAAATTGCCGCCACTCTGGCTAGAACCGGAATGGTAATCGTTTCCGGACTGGCAGAAGGAATTGACAGTGAGGCTCACCGCGGGTGTTTGGAGGCAAGAGGCAAAACCATTGCTGTTCTCGGTACACCCATAGACCGCATTTATCCAGCACACAACCTTGCTTTGGCAAGCAAGATTCTTACTACCGGGGGTACCATTGTTTCGGAATATCCCCCTGGAATTCGCACACAAAGATACCATTTTGTAGGAAGAAATCGAATAATTGCAGCCCTAAGTGACGGGGTACTTTTAGTTGAAGCGGCTGAAAAATCCGGTGCTTTAATTACGGCGGATTTTGCCCTGGATTTTGGGAAGGATGTTTACAGCGTTCCGGGAAGCCCCTTAAGTCTTAACTCAAAAGGAACAAATAACTTAATTAAAATGGGAGCAAAGCCGGTTACTCGAGCTGAGGATATTTTAGAAGATTATATTTTGCCAACTAACCAAACTTCAAAAGAACAAGACCTGTCAGATGAAGAAAGGGAGCTATTGTCGGCTCTCATCACACCTTTGGGTATAGAAAAATTGGCAATGCAACTAAATCAGCCGATCTCTAAAATAAGCGTCTTAATTTCATGCATGGAACTTAGGGGGCAAATAAAAAACATAAACGGCGTAATTTATCCGTCTAAGTAAACGCTTGCCACCACATCAAATAATATAAAACTTGACGAAATTTAAAATATATTTAATAGTTGAATCACCGGCGAAAGCTAAAACAATTGAAAGATTTTTGGGACCCGATTATAAGGTTAAGGCCAGCTTTGGGCATATAAGAGACCTTCCAAAATCCAAGCTTGGCATTGATGTCGATAAAAATTTTAAACCCACCTATATCATTCCCAAGAAAGCTCAAAAAGTCGTCACTGATCTTAAGAAAGAAGTTGAAAAGGCAGAAACTGTTTTTCTGGCAACAGACCTTGACAGAGAAGGGGAGGCTATTTCCTGGCACATACTTAAAGCTACCGGCCTTGACCATACTAGCGATAAAGCGAAAAGAATCACTTTCCATGAGATCACAAAAGAAGCTCTAACCGACGCTGTGTCTCACCCCAGAAAAATCAATAAGGACCTGGTTGACGCCCAGCAAGGTAGGCGTATCTTAGATAGACTTGTTGGATATAAGCTAAGTCCCTTGCTTTGGGCTAAAGTAAAAAGAGGGCTATCGGCAGGCAGAGTGCAATCCGTTGCATTGCGGCTCATCGTCGAAAGGGAAAGAGAAATAGAGGCTTTTAAGCCCGAGGAATATTGGTCAATTGGGGCACTTCTGAAAGCTAAAAAGGGAGAAATTACCGCTTTTGTACAAAGCTTTAAAGGCAAAAAGATAGACGTAAAAAATGAAAAAGAAGCCCAAAAAATTGTTGACGATCTCGAGAAATCTACTTTTAAAGTCAAGTCTGTGACAAAAAAAGAAGTAAATCGAAATCCGGTTGCGCCATTTATAACTTCAACCCTGCAACAAGATGCCGGAAGAAAATTGAGTTTTAGCGCTAAAAAAACTATGATGCTGGCTCAACAGCTATATGAGGGAATTGAAATTGGAGAGAAGGGAAACACCGGACTTATAACCTACATGAGAACGGATAGCACAAGTCTTTCCGATCAGGCAATAATTAAAATTAGGAACTTAATTGAAACTAAGTACGGCAAAGAATATCTTCCGGAAAAAGTAAAAGTTTATAAAAAAGTAAAAGCTGCTCAAGAAGCACACGAGGCAATAAGACCAACCTATCCGGAACTTGAGCCGGAGATTATAAGTCAACACTTAACAAAAGATCAGCTAAAACTCTATACGCTTATTTGGAAAAGAGCAATCGCTTGCCAAATGGCATCAGCAAAAATGGAACAAACGGCAATAGATATTGAAGCATCAGACTACGCACTTAGAACTAATGGAAACAGAATCACATTTCCCGGATTTATTAAAGTCTATGAAGAAAGTCATGCAAGAGAGGAAGAAGAAGAGAAGAAGGCCCTTCCCGAAATCGAAATCGGCGAGATGTTAAAACTACTGGAATTACTTCCGAATAAACATTTTACTCAACCACCCGCCAGATATTCGGAGGCTAGTCTAATTAAGGTTTTGGAGGAAGAAGGAATCGGCCGTCCCTCAACTTACGCACCGACCCTAAGCACATTGAAGGATAGGGACTATGTTCAAATAATTGACCGCAAGCTAATTCCGCAAGAAATTGGATTTATAGTTTCCGATTTACTTACCAAAAATTTTTCCAATATCATAAATATTACTTTTACAGCTCAGATGGAGAAAGAACTTGATGATGTTGCCGAAGGGGGGACAAAATGGCAAGACGTAATTAAACATTTTTGGGAACCATTCTCCAAACAACTGGCCGAAAAGAGTGAATCTATAGAAAGAGTGGAGATACCGCCGGAGTTAGTTGAAGAAAAATGTCCCGAATGCGGCAAGCAATTAGCTATTAAAAAAGGTAGGTTTGGAACTTTTCTTGCTTGTTCCGGGTGGCCGGAATGTAGCTTTACAAAGCCATTTTCTATTCCGCTTGATATAAAATGTCCTAAATGCAACGAGGGCGACATAGTCGAGAAAAAAAGTCGAAAAGGTAAAATATTCTTCGGATGCTCCAAATGGCCCGAATGCGATTTTGCCAGCTGGGATAAACCGGTTAACAAAAAATGCCCCGAATGTCAGACATTAATGGTTGAAAAGGGAAAAAAGATCGTTTGTCCAAATTGTAAATTTGTAGACGCAAAAAATGATGATGAAAAAGAAAATTTGTAGGAATCTGCAGAACCGTTGACAAATTATCATCAAGATGCTATAATTTATGCATCTATTAATTAGCTATAAAAAAAATGCAAAAATCTGTCTTATCAAAATACGATTTAAAACAGCTAACCAACGAGGCACTTAAGCTTCTTAAGAAAGATAGAAGCAGGGAAGTGCTTATTCTTCGATTTGGTTTAAACGGCTCAAGAATGACCTTGGAGAAAATTGGGCAAAGATACCATATTACCAGAGAACGAGTTAGACAAATTGAAAAAGCGGCTTTAAGTAAGTTAAAAAATGCAAAACTCGGCGAGAAGGAAGAATATCAATCATTATTTAATACTGTTATTAAAGAGGGAATTTTAAGCGCCAATGATGCGGAAAAGCTATTTGGAGAACAAAATTTCAACAACATTAGGCTGCTTCTTAACTTATCGCCGGACATAGAAGAGCTTTCGGAGAATGACCATACAAGAGCTTGCTTTATAAGTAATGATTATAGCTTTAATACTATAAAAAAGATTACAGGGAAAACTGTCGAAATATTAAAAGAACACGGCAAGCCGTCGGTTCTAAAATCTTTAATCCCCAAGATAAAAGAAACTTTAAATATAGAGCTGTCAAACGAAATAATTGAAAAAGCAATTAGGCTTAGCAAAAATATTGTTATAGATGAAGATAACGTAGGGCTGACAATTTGGCCGTCCGTTAATCCAAAAAGCATCAAGGACAAAACTCATTATATTTTAAAGAAACAGGGCAAACCGCTGCATTTTTCCGATATTGCCGTCAGAGTGAGAACCATGTCCGTGAAATCAATAACCAAGCAGGCCGTTCATAACGAACTTATTCGTGACGAACGATTTGTCCTTATTGGCAGAGGCATTTATGCCTTAATCGAATGGGGATACAGGCCAGGTACCGTAACAGATATTATTACCGAAATTCTTACCGAATGTCAGGTTCTCCATAAAAATGATATTATCCAAAAAGTTTTAGAAAAGAGAGAGGTTAAAGAAACCACTATAGTGTTAAACCTTCAAAACAAAAACAAATTTATCCGAGTAGGCAAGGCCACCTACTCCTTGTCTGAGGAGTAAATTTCATGTCATTAGATTTAATATATTCGATAATTCAAGAAATTATTAAGATTGGGATTTTTTTCTTTTCCTATACTTGGTGGGTTTTTGTACTTATTTTTGCATGGGAAGCTTACCAAAATAGCCGTAAAAAGGGTTGGGTAGAAAACCTAGATCACATCATTTTGAAAGTTGAGGTTCCAAAAAATAATGAGAAGGGGCCAGTTGCAGCCGAAATGATGTTCGCTTCTCTCCATGGAATTTTAAAAGACGCTGACGATCAAAGAAAAGAGGGAAGTATTCAAGAACATATCTCTTTCGAAATTGTCGCTTCTTTAAATAACATTAGCTTCTATATTTGGCTGCCCAGCTATCTCAAGGACTACCTTGAAGGGCAACTATATGCCCAATATCCTTCCGCAGAAATTACAATAGTCAATGACTACTCTCTCGAAATAGGGAACGATGGCGACGGGTACCATTTATACGGTACTGAGATTGCTCTGGAAAAAGATCACATGCTTCCGATCAAAACTTTTATCAGCTTTGAAGTAGATCCCTTAGCTTCTATCACCAGCGTTCTTAGTAAACTGGATGACATAAACGAACAAATTTGGATACAATATTTGGTTCAACCGGAAAGCAATGACTGGCAATCAAAATCCCAAAACCACACTTCAAATGTTCGATCGGGAAATAACACGCTGACCCTTGATTCCATATTTGGATCTATAAAATCTGCTCCTTTTACGTTGCCAAAGACCTTAATCTCAATGGCCTTAAAGGCACCCGAACCACCAAGCGGGGCAGTGACCAAACCAAGCCTATCTAAGCACGAGGAGGCAGAACTGACTGCCATAGACACCAAAGCCATGAAACTCGGATATAACGTTAAAATTAGAGTGATTTACGCCTCAAAGAACTCCGAAAAGGTTAAATATAGGCTACAAGCCGTTGCCGGTAGCTTTAAGCAATTCAACACGACGCTAAATGGTTTTGTTTCCGGTAAAACCATACCGGGTAAACTTGCTTTAGATGAATACAGGGCAAGATTTTTCGACTATGGGTTTATATTAAATATAGAAGAATTGGCAAGTATTTATCACTTGCCGCACGTTTCCGTCGAAACGCCAAATATTAACTGGGTATCATCAAAAAAGTCCGAACCGCCGTCAAATTTACCGTTAGAAGGGTCCTCGCCGCCGGAAGAGCTAACCTTATTCGGCCAAACCAACTTTAGGGGAAACAGACAAAAATTCGGTATAAAAAAAGAAGACCGCAGCCGCCACATGTATATAATAGGTAAGTCCGGCGTTGGTAAATCTTATTCTTTAGCTCTTTTATCTATTTCCGACATTTATGCCGGTCGCGGAGTAATATTCCGGAATACCGGATTAAAGACGTCGTCTATTTTAATCCCGCCGATACCTTGTATCCAGTTGCTTTCAATGCTTTAGAGTGTCCAAACCCCGATTTTAAAGAAATGATCGCCTCCGGCTTTGTCTCCATCTTCAAAAAACAATTCGGTTATAGCTGGGGACCAAGACTGGAATATGTATTAAGATATACGATTCTTGCTTTGCTAGACACTCCCGACTCAACAATGCTTGGTGTTATTCGCATGCTTACAGAGAAGAATTTTAGACAGAAAGTAATAAAAAACATTAAAGATCCTGTAGTTAAAAATTTCTGGGAGAAAGAATATGCAACCTATAATGACCGTTTTGCCACCGAGGCAGTCGCTCCAATTTTGAACAAGGTTGGGCAATTTATCGCTTCGCCCTTAATTAGAAATATTGTTGGTCAACCAATAAGCACTATAGATATTAGAAAGATAATGGATGAAGAAAAAATATTAATTATTAATCTGTCGTCCGGTAGAATAGGCGAGGACAACTCGGCCCTTCTTGGTTCTATGATGATAACAAAAATTCAGCTTGCAGCCATGTCTAGGGCAGATATTCCGGCAGAGGAACGAAAAGACTTCTATTTATATGTCGATGAATTCCAGAACTTTGCTACCGAATCATTTGCAAAAATCCTCTCGGAAGCCAGGAAATACCGTCTAAATTTAATAGTTGCCAACCAATATATTACTCAAATGGAAGAAACGGTAAGAGATGCCGTTTTTGGCAACGTCGGTACCTTAATTTCCTACCGTGTGGGCGCAAAAGACGCAACCTTCTTAGAAAATGAGTTTTCTAAGCTATTTACATCCGAAGATCTAATAAACCTGGACAATAGACACATTTACCTAAAAATGCTTATTGACGGTGTGACAAGACATCCATTTTCGGCCATGATCTTAAACCTTCCGCCGTCAAAAATTGACCATTCGAAGGAAATTTATAGATATTCAAGAGACAATTTTGCCCGATCAAAAGATGAAGTAGAGGATTTAATCAATAAATTTAGCACCAGTATTCCCCAAAACGAGATTGACGAAGAACCTCAAGTTTCCATTGAAAAAAGAAACGCCGACAGTCATGTAACGGAAAATCCGGTGAATAAAAGACCGGATAATTTCAATCGGGAAAGACAAGAGCGCCCTGTATATAGACCGAGGATAGAGAAAACAAATAAACCCCAGCTCCCACATCATCAGGATAACTCTTCTCAGATTATAGAAAAAAACCCGATACCGAATAAAACTATGAAACATCCCGTGAAACAGTTTCAAAGCAAGACCAATGAAAATCAAAATTTAAAATTTTCACAATATAAAAAACCCTATCGAAGCAGCCACGCGCCTTCTAATAATTCTCCTTCCGGAAATTCCAGCGACAACAGACATGCCTCAAAACCAAACGAACAGAATATAAGAGATGCAATTCAAGCCGCCTTAGCAAAGAAACAAAACAATAACTCAAATGAAGCAGCTGTCATAAATAAACAGCCTGATTTGAAAATCAATAATACTAACGACCAGAAATTAAATAATACTAATAAAGATAACGGATCTCGCGAGATAAAGCCCGGGGAAACGATAATATTTAAATAATTAATAATTAAATTTTAATTTTTTTACTTAACTTTGAAGAAGGGGCATTAAGAGGTAAAAGCCAGACCTCTTTTCATTATAAAGGATTATGTCGCACAATGTATCTTATGCGCCATTGCTAGATATTTAAAAAAGACGTGTTGTGAGTCATCTTTTTTGGCAATACATAGCTAAAAAAAGTTCTTTCACGCAGGCTTGTCATATGGCCATTTAGAATAAGCTACTGAAAACACCTCTTTAGGTTCGCCCCTCCTTTGTATTTATTTATTTTATTGTTCTTGGCCCGCAAATGTTTGCCAAGTGTTAATTAGACATATTTCGCCATATCAATTAAATAAAGATAATTATCCCCTAACCTACTTGGTTAAAAAATTCTTTAAATTTATTGTTTTATTTTTGTATTAAAAAAGAGCAGTTTTTTTGAATACTCTGCTCTTCTCTTTTGTGAAACAATTTGTATGTTTCACAATTATTTCATAAATATTTTATTTTCAATTCTCAAGTCTATATATTCGCTAATCTTTTTATTGTCTCTTTTTGTCTCCACCATAATTCTCGTTAGGCCGGAAAGTTGATTTTCGAGGTTCCTTGTAGAATCAAAGTAAACGGAAAAGATATCCGTTGTTTTAACTTCGATGTCTCTTTTAAATTCATTTTTAATAATTATCTCTTTTGCCTCTAGGCCGGTTGACGAAAAACTGCTACCCAAATTATCAATAAATAACATTAAATCAGGGGATCCCACCCTATCCCCCACGCTAATTGATGTATTGGTCTTATCGTTAATATTTAAAACCAAATCCTGAGCTCCGGAAGCAACAACTATTCCCTCTTTGTCGACAATGTAGGTTTCTCCTCCGGTAATCCAATTAAATTTTACATCCCGAAGAAGCCCCTCAATAAACACTTCCTTGCTTCCGGCTATTTTGGTAACTGTAATTTCCTTAAATTCAGGCATGCCGTCTTGAAGTATCTCCTCGAGATTGTTTGTTGATAAAAAATAGAAATTTCTGGAAAGAATCCCGCTGGAAATAAAGTTTCCCACCTGACTTTCTATTTTTATTTTTGCTTCCCCTTCTACGCCTTTAATGTTTATTTTTTTTATCATCATTGCATCAGATATAAAAAACCAATACAAAGAGGTTAGCAAGGCTAAGCTAAAAATTTTTATAAAAAAACTCTTAAACGACCTGGATTTCCTATGCTCTAATGGGCTTGAGGGCATTATAAGTCTTTTTCTATAATTATTATTCCTTTTTCTACGAACTTGTTGTCTTGCCATATCTATCCAATATCATTGAGCCCAATTTATTAATATTGCCCGCTCCAATAGTTAAAATAACACCGCCTTTATAATTTTTAAAAACATAATCAGCAACACTCTCAAAGGAATCAATAAAAACCGCATTTCCTCCCAAGCTGTTAATTTTCTTTACTAACTCTTCTTCAATATCTCCCTTACTGTTTGTTTCAAAATCCCTAGCCTCATAAACCTTAGTTAAAACTAACCTGTCTGCCTCGGAAAGCACAGAAGCAAATTCATTAAAAAATTCTTTCGTCCGGGAATATTGGTGCGGCTGAAAAATAGCGAAGACAGGAAGATCATAGGCTCTTTTTAAGGCATCAAAAGTTGCACTTATCTCGGTTGGATGGTGACCGTAATCATCAATAATTAACGGGTCATCACTTATAGTCTCAAGCCTTCTTTTAGCCCCCTTAAAATCACTAAAAGTGCCCGGAATCGATGAAGCGTCCACACCCAACAGTGAAAGACAAGCAACAACCATGCCCGCGTTGAACGCATTATGCAAGCCTGAAATTCCTAATTTTATATCATAAGATTTACTATTAATACTTACGGTGAAAATCAGGCCGGCTCCGTCGTTTTCCAAATTAGTAATTCGACAATCGTTTGAGACACCAAAGCCAACATATATAACTTTACATTTCGCTACCGATCCTAAGCGCCTTGTTATTTCCGAATCCCCGTTTATAACCAAAAATCCATCCGGATTAATTTTTGAAACAAAGGCTTGAAAAGCATCAATAATATCATTTATGTCTTTAAAATAATCCAAGTGATCGGCTTCCATATTTGTTATTATGGCGGCAAAAGGAGATAACTGAAGAAACGCACGCTGATATTCGCAAGCCTCGGCAACAAAATATTCACCTTTTCCGCTTAAATAATTTGAGCCCGTTTTCAAAATCTCGCCGCCAATTATGGCCGATGGGTCTAGTCCTGCATCTTTTAGGGCAAGGGCAATAAGTGACGTTGTTGTTGTTTTTCCATGAGTTCCAGCAATAGCGATTCCCTTACTTTTTTGCATTAATTCGCCCAACAATTCGGAGCGAAGAACAATTTTCTTGTTCAATTCTTTTGATCTTTTTATTTCGACATTATCCAAGGGTATTGCCGAGCTATAAACAACAACATCCAAATCTGTTTCAATATTGCCTGAGGAATGATTTAAATAAATTTTGGCGCCCTTCTTCTTCAGCTTTTGAACATTTTCCGAGTCTTCCCTATCTGACCCTGATACATAATAACCCCGATCTAATAACATGTTCGCCAACGGTGCCATTCCTGATCCGCCAATGCCAATAAAGTGATATTTCATTTCTTATTTCCTTTTTCCTTAGCTACAATCTCCAAATAATCCACCATAACATCCGCCATTTCTTTTGCAGCATCAATTTTGCCAAATTCTTTACTTTTTCTAGCTAAAAACTCAATTTCTCCTTCTTTTTCGAATATTAGCTCCAGTTGCGACAATAAAAGGTCTTTACTTGTTTCGCTTTCCTCCAGAGAATAAGCGGCGCCTTGTCTCATCATTATTTGTGCATTCCGATATTGATGCGAATTTGCTGACGAGCCCAAAGGGATAAGAAGCATTGGTTTTCCTAGAGCGCAAAATTCTGAAATAAAATTTTGACCTGACCTGGAAATTATTAAATCTGAAACCGCATAAGCGTCCTTTAGTTCTCCGGACAAAAAACTATAAAGATGGTATTTTTTTTGCGCCTCAGCAGTTAATCCCGATTTTAGATACATGAGCCACGAGAAATCGTTATCTCCGCAAACATGAATGATCTGATATTTTTTTAGTAAGTCGGTAATTGATTCGGCAATGAGGGAATTAATAAAATGGGAGCCTTGGCTGCCGCCAACAATAAGTATTACGGGGTCATGACCTTTTAATTCAAATATTTTTTCTCCCTCTTCTTTGCTGCCTTTTAGCAGGTCTTTTCTTACTGGATTACCGGTAAAAATGAGCTTTGCTTTTGGCAGATTATTATAAAAGTTTTCCGGATAAGAAACCATTATTCTGTCCGCAAAACGCGATAATATTTTGTTTGAAAGGCCCATTTCGCTATCCGATTCATGAATAAACAAAGGGTAGCCCATTGATGCTGCGGCCAGCCCCACAGGCAAGCCCACATACCCTCCTTTTATAAAAACAATTTCCGGCCGATACTCCCTTATTATGGCCCTTGACTCAAAAAAACCTCTTATTACCCTAAATACGTCCCCCATATTGGATATGATTGTTTGAGGATTAAAAAGATTAACTATGGTGTTGTTGTGGTATCTTCTAAACTTGCCCGCATGAATGAAATGAAACTTTAAATCCAATTGAGGAATGATTTTAATTTCCATTCCGGCGTTTGAACCAACATAAACTATATCTTTATATCCGCTTTTTTCTAATTCTTCTATTACTGCCAAAGCCGGGTAGATATGACCCCCCGTTCCTCCGCCGGCGACCAGAATTCTCACTTAAGACCTCCTCTTTAGTATATTTTGATATATTAAGCAGAATACCCACTGCAGTCAAGGAAAACACCAGCGATGATCCGCCGAAGCTTATAAAAACTAGCGGAACTCCGGTTAGCGGCAAAATGGATAACATTGCCCCTATATTGACAAATACCTGAACCATAAACCAAGTAGAAATACCTACGGCTATAAGCCTCGAAAATTCATCCGGAGCTTTCTTTGCTATTTTAAAGCCTTGAACAACAATAAACAAGTAAACTAAAATAATTAAAATAGCCCTGATAAAGCCTAATTCTTCTGCAATTATAGGAAATATGGCATCGGTTGTTGCCTCCGGTAAATAATAAAGTTTTTGACGGCTTTCTGAAAAACCCAAACCCAAAAGACCCCCGGAGCCGATGGCAATTAAGGCCTGGTTAATTTGATATCCCATGTCGGTTTTATCGGCGCCAGGATTTAGAAAAACCATCAGACGCTGAAAACGGTAACTTTCATTTTTAATAAGAAGCGCCACAGCCAGGACACCCGCCCCAAAAAAAGAAAAAATAGTTGGTAGATTGGCTCCGGCTATAAAAAACATCGACATGCCAATTGCAGAGATAATAATGGTGGTCGATAAATTCGGCTGCTTTAAAATTAATACTCCCAAAAAAGCAATAATTAATGCAAAAGGGATTACCGTATTAGCAGAATTGATCTGGGATAATCTTTGCTCGAACCAAAAAGCCATGAACAAAATAAAAGTGATTTTAATTGCTTCAGTTGGCTGAAAAGTTCTTATACCAAGATCTAACCATCTTTGCGCGCCACCGGCCGTTTTGCCCATCAAAAGTACCATAATTAATATAAAAATTGACATGTAGAATAGGCTTGGAGCGAATCTTCTCCAGAGAGGATAATCAATTTTATAAGCGGCAATCCAAAAACATACCCCGACAATTAAAGACGTCAACTGATGATATAGATACGTTGTCGTTGATTGTCCGCCACTTTCGGCATAACTTTTGGTAACTGAAGCCGAAAAAATCATAGTGAGACCAAAAAAACATAAGCCGATAACCGCAATCGCCAAATAGTAATTAGGTCTATGAGGCCGAGGAAGCCTATTTGATGAAATGGGATTTCGCATTAAGAAATATTTTCAAATAAATATAATATTATTCCGGTTACTGCCGATACGGCGCCAATTACCCAAAAACGCATCGTCACTTTTGGCTCCGGCCATCCTTTGGCTTCAAAATGATGATGAATCGGAGTAGATAAAAATACCTTTTTCCCTAGGAATTTTCGTGAAAAAAGTTGGATTATCACCGACAAAGTTTCAAAAACAAAAACGCTTGCGATTATTGGAAGCAAAAAAACGGTATCGGTAAACATTGCTATAACGCCTAATGTTGCTCCTAAGGCCACTGCGCCGGTATCACCCATAAAGAAACGGGCCGGATAAATGTTAAACCAAGTATAAGACAACATAGCTCCCACCACAGAAGCACAAAAAATGGCAATTCCAAAATATCCTTGCAACATTGCAATAACGGTATATGCGCCAAATGCAAATATTAACAGTCCTCCCGACAAACCATCCAAGCCGTCCGTAATATTAACTGCATTCGCCGCGGAAACAACAACAAGCATAAACAAAGGAACATACAATAAGCCCATATTAAAGTTGCCCAAAAATGGTATTGCCAAAAATTCTTTTCCTAAATTGAAATGAAACCATATTCCTCCAGCCAAACTTAAAATTAAAAGCCACGTCATTTTTACCCGACTCTTGATGCCGGCAATTCCGCCATTTTCACTGTTTATGTTTATATAATCGTCAACTAAGCCCAAAATACCAACCGCAACCAAAACAAATAATGGCAACCACGTTTGTTGTCTGCTTAAGTTAAAAATAAGAGTAAATACGGCCACCGGTATCCAAATTAGAATACCGGCCATTGTCGGAATATTTCGTTCGTGTTTTTTGGCATGCAATTTATGAAAGATGGGTGCTTTTTCTTTTCCTCCACCAATCCATGCCGTATCTTTTACCTTTTTCCACCACTCATTTTTATAGGCGAAATAAGTAAAGAGAGGAGTTAAGGAAATAGATAGCGAAAAAGTAACAAAAGCCGCTAGCCCTGCTCTTAAAAATCTTTCTAGAAAAAATTGATCGATTTGCATATTCAGTACCCATTTTACCTTAAGTTATGGTTATTAACAATTAATTATCGTCCGGCGGTATATTATAATACATTAACAAATTTTCCAATACATCATGAAATACGGGTGCTGCGGACGATTCTGCCCACTCAACGTCTTTCGGATTGTCAATTTTTGTATAAATGACGAAGCGCGGGTTAGTGGCCGGAGCGAAGCCAACAAAAGAGCCAATGGTTTTATTAGGGTCGTAGCCACCCGGAACCGGAACCTGTGCAGTCCCTGTTTTTCCGGCCACTTTATAACCCGAAACCTTTGCTTGTTTTCCGTGACCTTTTTCTATAGTATTAATCATCATTTTTGTAACTTCTTTCGCGGCTTCTTCGGATATTGCCCTTTTTATTATTTCAGTTTCCTTTTTTTCTTCTTTAATTCCCTGGCGCATGAAACTTTCAATTATCTTAGGCCTTACCAAGTTTCCCCCATTGGCTATTACCGAAACTGCCGATGACATTTGAAGCGGCGTAACGGCTATGCTTTGTCCGAAACTCATTGTGGCATACGTATGGTCGTTAACTTCATTTGGGCCATACACCTTCCCCCCGTCCTCGAAATCAAATTCTATGCCGGTTTTCATTCCGAATCCAAATGTTTTGGTTAAATAGTTGAAGAAATCTTCTTCGCCTAACTTGCCCTGGATATAAGCGGTTCCTAAATTCAACGATTGCTCTAAAATATAGCTCATGGAAACCGTACCATGCTTTTTTCTATCCGCATTATAAATTTTATTTCCGCCAACTACAATATATTGAGAATCATTAAACGTGTCTTCCGGCTTAATTTTTCCGGAATCAAGTCCGGCCGCCATGGTAATAACCTTAAAAACGGAACCGGGCTCATACTGCCTTAAATTTAAGTTATCAAAAAACCTATAATCTTCAATTTCATAATAATTATTAAGATCTAGCTCGGGTTCGTTTAAAAAGTAGCTGGCCATGGCAATAATACCGCCGGTATTTGGATCCATTACTAAAACGGAACCACTATCGGCACCATGTTTTTCGACAGAATTCTTTAGAATTTCTTCAGTTGTTGCTTGTACGTTTTTATCAATCGTCAAAACCAAGGAATCGCCGTCAACCGGCTTTATCAAAACATTATTCCCTGTTGCGATTATTGTACCCATAGCATCTCTTTCTGCTTTAAGCTTTCCCGGCTTGCCCTTTAAAATACTATCAAATGCCTGCTCTACCCCATATTGGGCGGTACCTGTTTTATTAACGAATCCTATAACTTGAGCCATTAACGCTTTTTCCGGCCAATACCTTGAGGGTCTGGGCGCTATCCTTAAACCATTCAAATTAATTTCTTTTATTTGAGCTTCTTCTTCCATGCTTAACCCTTCTTTAATCTTGACATATCTGGGCGACGAAGGATGGTTTAATTTGTCTAAAACTTCTTCTTTGGAAAGACCAATAATTGAGGATATTTTTTCTGACGCCTCTTCTTTGTTATCAACCATAACCGGGTCGGCAAAAAGCTCATCATTTATATTATTCATGGCTATTTTTGATTTTCCGCTATCAGCATAATTATCTTTTACGTAAATTTCACCCCTTTTTGCGGGCAAGTCGGAGTTTTTGTAATATTGATCCTGGGCAACCGCAGTATAATAATCATGTTTTACAATCTGCAAATAAAAAAGACGGCCCATAATTACAAGGCTTAAAAAAATTGAAAAGATTATCAGGAAGGAGATTCTCTTTCTTATATTAAATGTTCTATAGCCTGCCATTTTATTTATAATAGCACAAACTTATTTTAAGGCCAAAGAAGACGTTGACGTTAAATAATTTATTTTCCTGACTTTTTCCAGTTCCTTATTGGCATTTTGCGACTTTTGAATTTCAGTTATCGATTGGAGTTTGGCAACTTCCGTTTCAAATTTTTCGGTTTCCGCCTCTATTTGTGCCTTCTTTTTTTCCAACTCATCGAAATCGTAATTTCTAACCAGTAGCCTGCTTGATTGCGACATATAAAGAAGGCTTAAAACAACCACAACTGAAATAGTTATGAAGCTTAAACTAATTGGCCCAACCATAAAGGTTCTTTGATATTGTCTGTAAATTTTTGGATTTCTTTTCATTTTTTTATTTTTCTTTTTTATTTTTACTATTGAGCCCCCAACTGGGGGGGCTCAAACGGGACCTAACCACCCTCCGGCGTATGTCTCCTAGCATCTAGCAGTCAGATTGTTTTGTTTTTGTTTTTATTAGGTGGAAAGTTTTTTGCAAAGAGATGGATTTTATAAAATGAGGTGGATTTTATATTTTTTGAGGTGCAAAGATCTGTTCCTGGCTGCTAGATGTTAGACGACATATTATTTTATTTAATTTTTAAGGTTAAATTCCTAAATTTCCTAATTGCTCAGCAATCTCGTTACTATCTTTCTCTGTTTCTTTCTTATAATTGCTCCACTTCTCTCCCGACCAAATTTCTATACGGCTGTAAAGACCCGCAACAACTACTTCTTTCTTAATTCCTGCATACTCTCTTAAATAGGCTGGTAGAATTACCCTTCCCTGCTTATCTATGTCAACTTCCATTGCACCCGCCAACATCAGCCTTGAAAAGGCTCTTGCCCCGGACTGGCTAACCGGAAGATCACTTATCTTTTCCGCCATTTTTTGCCACTCTTCTTTAGTGTAAAGAAACAGACAGCTATCCAAACCCCTTGTTACTACCGCACCTTCGGATAATTTCGATCGAAATTTAGAAGGAACTGCTAGCCTGCCCTTGTCATCAATATTATGCTGAAATTCTCCTATGAACATTTATCCCCTTTTTGGTGGCATTATCCACTTTTTTCCTACCACTTATCCCCACTTTCAACCACATGAATCCATTATATACCACTTAGTTACCACCGGTCAACACTTTCTCACATATTTTAAAAAAGCCTCCCGCAAAAGGAGGCTTTGATAAAAAATTGTAACTATTTACTGGACCTACGCAAACCTACCACACCTCCCAAACCACCCCAAGTGGCTGAAATCCCTTTTTCTTCTGTCTGAGTATCTACGAATACGCTTCCAGTAGAGAAAAGAGGTTTTATCTCACCTTGTTTCGGCTTGGATAGATGCGTCATTTTGCGTAAGCCCGGTTTAAAAATCGTAAATATCTCGCCCTGAAAGTTCGTTAAATAATTCTTCCTCTATCTTCCCAATTTCATTCAAATAAGCAAGATCGGCCAAGAAGTCTCGGTGGACTCTTTCGAAAGCTTCGCTATTCTCTTCTTTCAATACCGACAGAGCCTTAAAATTATCGGACACCCAGCCTTCTATTTCAAAGTCAGACATTAACTGGCCTTCCGTTTTGCCTTGATATTGCAGAAGGCAATCGGGCGGTTCTTCTTTCCAAATCTCATAATCCTCTAGGGTCCAAGCAAGATACGCTTTTCCGGCCGGGTTAGCCATATTCCATTTTTTTTGTTTGTCGTTTTTTTCTTTCATGGTTGCCTTTTTTAGCTTAAGTTAACGATAAATTTTTCGGTTTTAATCGGATAATGTGAAATCATTTTTAGATATTCTATATTAAATGATCTAATTTCTTCAAGCATTTTTTCTTTTTCTTTAACTTTTGAGGCAACCGATAAATCAAATCCGCTTATTATTCTCATATATTTTATCGCCGGAATAGAAATGGCCTGATATCTCAAACCTTTTCTTATACAATCGGGGCATATCGTGCCGCCAAAATCACAAGATAAGCCGCTGTTGTCAGATTCTACAATGTCCTTATGGCAACTAACACAACTGTCCGTTACCGGCCCAAAACCCAAAATTTTGAATATATTCAATTCGAAATATACGGCCGCTAATTTCTCGTCATGCTCTAAAAAGTCTAATGCATCGTTATATAAATTGTATATTTTCAGATTCTTTTCCCTTTCCGGAAGCAACTTGTCAATAATTTCTGAAAAATAATATGCATAAGCCATTTTCTTTAAATCACCCCTTAAATGCAGCCTCCTTTTTTTAACCTGGCTACCGCATATTGTATCTAAAGTTTTTCCTTCAGCTAACATATATTCGTTTAAATAAAAAGGTTCCAGACTACCTCCAAGCTTACTCCTAATTTTTCTTGACCCCTTAGCAATTACTGCAACCTTGCCTTTTTCTTTGGTAAAAAGCTTAATTAAAAGATCCGCTTCCTTATAAGATGTCCTTCTTATAACCACTCCTTGGGTCTTGTAAGTCATCTAGGACAAAACCTGCCTGATTCTTTCAACTATTTCATCGGGGGTATGTCTGGACTTAATAAGATAATCCCTAACGCCTAACGCATAAGACAGCTCTTTATTCATATCAATTTTAGATTCCCCCAAATTTGTAAGCATGATTACCGGAATTTGCCTGTACTTTGGCTCCTGTTTCATCTCCTTTAGGGCTTCGAAGCCGTTAACGTCGGGCATTAAGATATCAAGCATTATCAGATCGGGTACGAAACCCTCTTTAAGCTTTTGAAGCGCTTCTTTCCCCGAATGTGCAACTGTTACTTCAAACCCTTCCATTTCAAATTTGGTTTGATACATTTCTACCAATATTGCATCATCTTCAACTATGAATATTTTCTGAGACATTTTTTTCTCCTTATTATTTACTCTTTAATAATGTAAAGATAAAGGTTGTGCCCTTTCCAATTTCGCTTTCAACCGATATTTTTCCGCCTTGGGCTTCTACTAAATTTTTTGTTATATAAAGACCCAATCCGGATCCCCCCGCTTTTACGCTTAATTCATTCTGAATTCGAACAAATTTTTTGAACAATTTTCCCCGATCGAAATCAGAAATGCCCACCCCGCTATCTTTTATTTGTATTTTAACAAAGTCATTTTCCGCGCTAACAATAACATCGACATTCGAACCGTTATGGCTATACTTAATGGCATTGTCAATTAGGTTAAATAAAATCTGCCGCAACCTATCTGAATCGGCTAAAACTTTAGGGATGTTTTTTGGGATTATTTGGCTTATGCATATCTGCCTCGAGAGACCTTTTAGCGTTAGCTCATCAATAACTTCAATTAAAATCTTTGGCAGATCCAGTGAAACGATATTTAAAACCAGCCTATGTGTTTCCAATCTGTTAATCACTAACAAATCCTCCGCCAAATTAACCATTCTTTCGGTGCTAAGATAAATTCGATTTAGAAAGTGCAATTGTTTCGGCTCTAACGGTCCTGCATCCCCTTTTATCATCATCGACAAATAACCATTCGCCGCCGTAAGCGGAGTTCGAAGCTCATGAGAAACGATAGAAATGAATTCATTCTTTATCTGCTCAAGTTCTTTTTCTTTGGTTATGTCTCTAACGGTAATTATAATTAAACCTTTATGGGGAATGTTGGGATCTGTAACCGCGGATGCCGTCAGCGCCGCCCAAAAATGTTCTCCGTTGCTCCTTCTAAGTAAACCTTCGCTTTCATCGCCCTTTCTTTCCAGAGATTTTGTTATTAAACAATCGCTTTTTTTATCCGACTCATGAGTCCCCATAAATTTATGGATATCTTTTCCAATCACTTCCGCTTCTTTAAACCCAATAATTCTCTCCAAAGCAGCATTGACTCCCAAAACTAAATGGTTATTATTTGAAATTACGGCTACTCCGTCTGCCGTATGGTCAAAAACGGCCTCCCATTTACGTCTTTCGGTTTCTGCCTTCCTTTTTTCATTTTCTAACTCCGTAATATCCCTATAGCAAGCTAAGACACCGACTACTTCATTATTATCAACTATTGGAGAAATTAGCACATGCAAAACCACTTCCCCGCCCTTGTTATCGATAGCTCTTATATTATAATCGATCTCTTTTTTACTAAGATTTACTATTTCATCAAAAGAAAGAGGCGCATCTTTTTCAAAAATAATTTTTTTATCAAAGAATTGACCCATGTTTTTTATATCCCTTTTTGCGCCGATGAAACAATCTTTTATGCCCAACATTTTTTTTATGGAGTCATTACAGCTTAAAACCGTTCCCTTCGTATCAAAAACAATCAAGCCGTCTTGCATTGAGTTTTGGATAAGCCTTAAATCATTCCTTTCCTTTATGGATTGATTAAGCAATATTTGCAATTTATCAGCTTGACTTTCTTGTGAAACGTTAAGTTTATTTGTCACGCGAATAATTTTGCCGGTTTTTCTTTTTGTAATATCAAATTTAAGCATGCCTATAATTTACCTTAAAATAACGCTTTTTTCAATCATAAGCGCTTTACTGGACTATAAATTCTGAGAAACTTTAGATGTTTTTTATTTTTTTTAGCGTAAAATATAAATATGTTTCCATTAAAAGACAACATTCCCTCGAAAACCTTTCCTTTTATCACCTATTTAATTGTCTTTTTAAACGTCTTGCTCTTCATTCACGAATTAACTCTTGCTGCCGGTCTTGATGCGTTAATCGGGCAATATGCTTTAACTCCGGCAAATATTAATTTTAATAATTTTGATACTCTGTACCCGTTTGTAACAAGCGCTTTTTTGCACGGCGGCTGGCTGCACATACTGGGAAATATGTGGTTTTTAATCGTTTTTGGGGATAATGTTGAAGATAAATTCGGACATATTAAATTTTTATTATTTTATTTGGCTGCTGCCTTTGTCGCCGCATTTGCCCAATATGCCGCCGGTCCCACATCTGCCACCCCTATTATTGGAGCTTCCGGCGCAGTTGCCGGAGTTTTGGGCAGTTACATCCTTTTATTTCCAAGGTCGAAAATACTAACCTTGGTATTTATCATCATATTTGTCACCCTGCTCGAAATCCCCGCCTATCTTGTACTTGGTTTTTGGTTTATTTTACAACTTTTAAACGGGATTTACTCTCTTGATACAACCATAACCGGAAGCCTTATTGCCTACTGGGCTCACATAGCCGGCTTTTTGTTCGGACTCGTAATTTCTGTTTATTACAAAGCAATATCCAAAAACTGACTTAACTTTTTGTAGAATCATCCAATAAATACTTGCTTCCATTTACTTATAATGCTTCCAGATGTAAACGGGAGCTAATTTGCTATCATGACCCCAAAATCATTTAAACTATTTAAAATTCTTGGAATAAGCATTGAGCTGGATGCTTCCTGGTTTATAATTTTCTTTTTTGTTGTCTGGACCCTATCAACCAGCCTTTACAAACTGAATCTTCCCGGCGTTACTTTAAACATAAATATTATTCTTTCTATTGTTACAGCAATTTTATTTTTTTCTTCAGTCATCTTTCACGAATTGGCCCACTCGGTAATTGCCATAAAAGAGGGCTTAAATGTAAAAAAAATTATACTTTTCGTCTTTGGCGGTGCCGCCTTAATTGATGACGAACCCAAAACACCGGGTGCTGAGTTTAGAATATCTGTCCTTGGACCAGCCTCCAGCCTTTTTTTGGCTTTATTTTTTTTCATATTCAGCCAAATGTTTGAGAATTATCAATACCTGTATATCCCCGGACTTTTTTTATTTAACATTAATTTAATTCTTGCTTTCTTCAATTTAATTCCGGGCTTTCCTATGGACGGCGGAAGGATATTTAGATCATTTGTCTGGTATATTTCCGGCAACTATTTAAAAAGCACAAAAATTGCGGTAACTTTTGGTAAAATTATTGCCTTAAATTTTGCTTTATTCGGTTTATATTCTATCCTCACTACCGATCTATCGGGACTATGGCTTATATTAATTGGGCTATTTTTATATCAAGCCGCCGATAGCTCCTTAAAACAAGCTCAAATAAAATTAGGCTATTGAAATAAAACAATAATAAAACTATAATTTAATCATGGCTTCCGTATTAATAATTGAAGATGATAATTCTTTGGCCAGATTATATAAGACCAAGTTTGAAGTGGAAAAATTTAAGGTCCAAATTGCTAGTGATGGTCCGTCCGGACTAAGGATAGCCAAAGAAATTAAACCGGATATTATACTTCTAGATGTAATGCTTCCTTTAATGAATGGATTTGAGGTACTAAGAAAACTACGAAAAAATAAAGAAACCAAAGAGATTCCCGTTATTATCCTGACAAATTATGGAGATATGGATAATATTACGGAAGGATTTTTGAGGGGTGCAACCGAATTTATGGTTAAAGTTGAGCATACGCCCGAAGAAGTAGTTGAAACCGTCCGAGAGGTGTTAGAATCAAAAGGCAGCATTATAAGCCGAGCATTCGAATCGTAAAAAATTTCTTTTTAAAATAAATCCTTAATCCAAGGCTTTTCTTTTTTCAGCACCGTGTCATCGCCGTGACCCGGCATAACTTTTGTCTCATCGTCAAGTTTGCTCAACTTTTTTAGAGATTTTAACATGTCCTCTGAATTTGAATATGGCAAATCAACCCTGCCGTAAGTCCCTTTAAATAAAGTGTCTCCTGAAAATAAATAACCATCCAATAAAAAACAAACCGACCCCTTGGTATGACCCGGCGTTTTTATTACTTCAAGGCCTTCAATGATGTCGGGCAGATCATGGTAGATAAAATCCGGCGTTGGCGGATTATCAATCCCCTGACCTATATAGCCTGCAAAAAAATTGGCGTCCCTGTATTCGTCTAAAGCCTCTTGTTGCAAGTAGATTATTATCGAACTATTATTTTCTTTTATCTTTTTTAGCCCGCCTATATGATCAAAATGACCATGGGTAAGCAAGACATAGTCTATTTTGCCGCTTATTTTTAAGATTTTCTCCGCATCTTCACCCGGATCAATAACAAGCGTTTTATTATTTTTATTGATAATATAGCAATTGGTCTTTATAGGACCGACTTTTATTGTTTTTAATTCCATGGTGTTTTATTTATAAAAAAATATTGAGAAAATTGCATAACAAAGACCAGGCAAGCCAATCAGTAAAAAAAATAAGAAGAAACTTTTTTTTGTTAAATAGGCCAAAATATGACTGATTGACACCCAAATGCTTAAGACAATTAAGGTAAGAAGTATATTGAAAACGGGAGGTTGAAATTTGGACATATTGGCAATTATGATCCCCATTGCTAGAACGTTAAAAATAATAGGCAAACCATAATTAAAGCACTTATACAGTAAGTCCTTCTTCTCTATTTCACCAAAATTAATATCTTTGGTAAATTCACCCGTTTCAATAAGCTCTGCACTTTTGCCGTAAAGCTGCTGTTCTCTTTTTTCTTCTAAACTCTGTAATTCTTCATCCATGGATTTATAATAAACCCACCAAAACATTTTGTCCAGTATGGCAAAATTTGACAAAGCGCTAATGATGTTATATAATAAGCAGGCGTTTAGGTCTTTTACAACCTGAAGGGGTGATGAACCGTTGCCAGGCGAAGGAAAACGAGACACTGTAGTCGAGATATCAGTAAATATTCTGGGATTTTCTACCAGAATAGTGACATCCGAGAAAACAGCGAATATGATGGTGAATAACTGCTTTGATAGCTGCGTAAAGGGGGCCTTGCGTCAAGCCAGGGAAAAAATGAAGAAAGAAAATCCCAATAGGGATATTCCTTTCCTAACCCTCTGGAACGACGATCAAAGAAATCTCAAAAAAAATGTAGAGGTTAGAATAATTGGAAAGGCAAAACGGACTACAAACAAAGAACAAACACCGGAGATAGAAGAATTGCTAGTTGATGCAAAATGCGAGCAAATAAAGCTGTTTGATGACACACTTTTTACTACCCTGCGTATTAAAAACAGTTATTAATCTCTTGACTTGGGTTTTAGAAATGCTAATAAAATAGCTTACTAATTTTCTAAAACCCATTTTTTTATCTTGACAATAGAACGTCCGTTCTATTATTATTGGGTTATGAATAAAATTTACAATAAAAGGAAAATGCAACTGGCGGATTTTTTCGATACTAATAAAAGACTGCCCACCTACTCCGAAATGACTTCCCTATTTTCCCTAAAATCAAAAAATTCCATCTTTTTTATAGTAAAAAAATTTATTGAGGACGGTTTCTTGGCAAAAGACGGATTTGGGCATCTTATCCCCGGCAATATAATTTTCGGAACTAAGATTTTGGGCACAGTGGAAGCGGGTTTTCCCTCCCCTGCCGAAGAGGAACTGGCCGACACAATTACTCTTGACGATTATTTAATAAACAAGAAGGAAGCCACTTTTATCCTTAAAGTCTCCGGGGATTCCATGATAGAAGCCGGCATAAAGCCCGGGGACCTGGTTTTAATTGAAAAAGGGAAACAAGCGCGCCACGGCGACATTGTAATTGCCGAAGTTGATAACGAATGGACCATTAAAACCTTCGAAATTCATCAAGGAAAAATCGTTCTGGTTCCGGCAAACCCCAAATATCAAATAATCAGACCTGAAGAAAGCCTAAATATTGCCGGCGTAGTGGTTGCAGTAATAAGAAAATACCACTAACACAAAATTCAAAAGGCAAAAGTTAAAAAGCAAAATTATAACTCAAAATTTAAAAATTCATAAAACAAAAAATAAGCATTGATGCCAACCTCTTACTTTTAAATTTTACCCTGAACTTTTGAATTTTGGATTTTAAACCTTAACTTTTAATCGGAGATTAACACGTGTCTTGGAATGCTCATGAATGTCATCAATCTTCCTCCATTATCCACCTAGATGCCGATGCCTTCTTTGCTTCTTGCGAACAGGCGATTCATCCGGAATACAAAGGAAGGCCGGTTATTACCGGCAAAGAAAGAGGCATAGTAGCCGCCGCCAGCTATGAAGCCAAAAGAATGGGCATTGATAGAGGCGTGACCCTGATTGAAGCAAAAAAAATTTGCCCCAATGCCATTATTGTTCCCTCCGATTATGAGACCTACAGCCTTTTCTCAAAACGCATATTTACCATTATGCGGCGCTTTACGCCTTCTATAGAAGAATATTCAATAGATGAAGCCTTTGCCGACATTTCAGGCCTTAGAAGGCCCCTAAATATGTCTTACTCCCAAATTGCTCTTAGGATGAAGCAAGAAATTGAGAAAGAGCTGGGCATAACGGTCTCTGTAGGCCTTGCGCCAAATAAGGTTCTAGCTAAAATTGGCTCCAAATGGAAAAAACCTTCCGGCTTAACAATTATTGAAGCTCAAGATATCCCGCTATTTTTAGAAAAGACTCTTTTAAATAAAGTTTGGGGCATAGGACCCCAAACAACCGGACATTTAAACAAATATAACGTTAGAACTGCTTTAGATTTTTCAAAATTAAACGAAAACTGGGTTTTAAAAAATTTAACCAAACCGCACAGGGAAATATGGAAAGAACTTGGAGGGGAAAAAGTCTACCCTGTTCAGCCTCAGGAAAAGAATGACTATGCCTCTATCAGTAAATTTAAAACCTTCACTCCCCCGACTAAAAATAAGAATTTTATTTTTTCCCAACTCTCAAAAAACTTGGAAAATGCTTTCATAAAAGCTAGACGTCATAATTTAGCCGCTCAAAAAATTAGCGTTGTTTTAAAAACTCAAGCATTTACTCTTACGGGTACCGAAGGTAAATTAAACCATGCCACCCCTTTTCCCAACGAGGCTATCCCCTTAGTCAAAAATATGTTTGAACAAACATTTTGTTCAAGTACTTTTTATCGCTCTACCGGCATAATCCTTTCCGGCCTAAAGGAATCAAAGGATACTCAGCTTACTCTTTTTGAAAGTCCCCTAAAATTTGAGAATAATATAAAACTCTATCAGTCAATTGACGAACTGTCCTCTCGCTTTGGCAAACATTCCGTATTTTTAGGATCAAGTTTTTGGGCTAACAGTCAAAAATCCCACTTAAGCGAGCGCGGGGATATTCCCGCCACCCAAAAACTAAGAGCGGGTCAAATTAATGAAAGAAAATTTTTAAACTTACCAACGTTGTTATACAAAATAGACTAAAAAAACGCCCAGATGCATATTTGCGTCTGGGCGAAATTCAACCTTTGTTATGAACTAGCCATCATGAATGGGTGTTGGCCAGAGATGTTGTGCTGTTTTTATAA
This sequence comes from candidate division CPR2 bacterium GW2011_GWC2_39_10, assembly GCA_000993275.1. Classification (GTDB taxonomy): domain Bacteria; phylum Patescibacteriota; class CPR2; order CPR2; family CPR2; genus GWC2-39-10. The sequence goes on from LBVV01000007.1 coordinate 88,999, forward strand.
GAAAGTCCATGGCTAGAGGTAAAAGTACCACATATCTATTCAACAAGTAATTTCGATAATCACCCCTATCTTCCTTGCTAAGCATATTCTTTGCCAAAAGTTCATCAAGATAATCACTATATTCGCGAGAAAGCTGATGAGCAGTATCGATCATCTTGTAAAGATCTTCTGAAAACTCCTTAAAAAGATCTTTCGACTGAACACTATAGTCATCAGCTAAGCCCATGTTTTCCTGGATTAAAGAGCCGATTTTCCTGGCACCATAAGAAAAAACATCATTTGCTTTCCCTAAGGCTTCTAAAAAGTCGGAATTATTTTCAACAGGCTCAAGGAGATATCGAGGATTACCAATGTATTTTTGAATGCTCATGATTTTTCTAGTAATCCAGCGCCTAACATCTTCTTCAACCGTATCAACAATAATAAGATAACCCGGAAATTCACCAATAAAGTCGCCTTTAAAAAGACAGATGTGGTTCCAATAACCAGGGCTAATAGCATTAACCCTAGAAACACATATCTCCCTGCATGGAACATACGGATCTATTTCGATGTTATATTTATCGAGTATATCCCCTGCCACCTTACCAATCTCAACGATTGCCTCAACACGCCTTCCTTTCGAAGCAATCACGAAAAGATCAACATCTGATCTTCTGGATGAATCACCTCTTGCTACAGAGCCATAAATAACACCAAAAGAAATCAAGTCTCCTGACAACATTTCAGCGAGTTTTAGTCTAATTTCTGTAGCAGCCTGCTGAAAATGATGCTTTTCCGGTACGTTTCCCCTTGCTATATCATTAAAATTTAAATACCGTGCCACAAATAACCACCACCCTCTTATCGTAAATTTTTAATTGATTGCTTGCCGAAACAGTGACTTGTGATTATATCATCTATTAACCAATAATCAAACAAAAAAACCAGAGACCTTTGAAAAACGTTTTTTTGGAGGAACGAAGCAATCTCCTTACGCTCGAAACAAGATTGCCGCGCTCTCCGGCGGCTGCCGGATCGCTCCGAGTGACGTTTTTGGGGAGTTTTGTAGGCAGACTCAACCAAGAAAAGCTCGGATTATTCCGAGCTTAAGGTTATTTCTAGATGGTTTTCCAGGTCATTTTTAAGCTGAACAAAATCTGTATACAGAATTCCTTGCATTCCTATCGCTTCTGCTCCTTCTATGTTTTCTATCCGATCGTCGATCATAACGGCATGTTCCGGAAAAACCTGAAGTTTGCATAGCATCATTTCGTAAATCTGCCGCTCCGGCTTGACAGAACCAACGTCACAGGAAAATACCAACTCATCAAATGCAAGCGGCATATTATGCCTTAAATATTTGACAGCCGCAACGTCAATATTTGATAGTAGCCCGAGTGAATAATCTTGAGCCATAAGCTCTTCCAATAACTTGAACATATTTAGTCTCATCCGAAATACCTGATCATAAATCATGGGCCATATATGTCTTTTGCTATCTATTGTAATTCCAAAATGTGTTTCTGCGGCCTCTAAAATATCAATATCGTTGATTATCCCCCGCATCTGATAATCCTCTTTTTCTTTAAAGAATTTGACTAATTCAGCCTTATTCAATGAAAACATTTCAGTAAAAATTGATAGCACCCCCGATACCGTATGATCTACTAAAACCCCGCCTAAATCAAAAACCACAGCCTTAATTTTTGGCAATTTAAAAACCTCCCCTTTTTTAATGTACATTTTAGTTTTCACATTTTAACCCAGAAAAAGAAAAATTAAAAGCATTTTAAGGTAACTTGCTCACAACTCTCGCGTCTTTGCGAGTGAAACGAAGCAATCTCCTCTGCTTGAAACAAGATTGCCGCACTCTCCGGCGGCTGCCGGATCGTTCGCAATGACGATTGTGAGCATCCCAAGGTAGTGGCAATAATTGTTGTTAGAACAAAGACCAAAATAGCAATGCTATCAATTTTGTAATTTAAAAGCGCTCCTGAGGCGTTAAAATAGTGAAAAAATGATAGATATTTTAAATCGTCCAAATTACTTTTAAGGCCAGAGAGAATATTTAAAACATACATCGCAATTAAAACCCCTCCGGTCATAAAATTTGCTTTGCCCTTGTCGGACGCAAAGGATGAACAAAGCATAGCCAAACCATAAATGGCAATTCCAAAAAGAACTCCCAGAATAGTCATATAAATATAGCCCTTGGCAACGTAATGCACATTAAATATAGCGGCGATAGGAATTGAGGCAAAAATTGATGTTGTAACAAAGAGGACAATGGCGCCAAGTCCGCCCAAATATTTACCGAAGTAAATTTTTAGTCTGGATATTGGCTGCGAGAGCACAACTTCCATGGTTCCCTTTTCTATTTCTCCGGCGATAGAGTTGCCGGCAAAAGATAATGCAAGAAAAATTAAAACCAGCGGCCAAACAAAGCCGAAATGCTCGGTAGACAAATATCCCTCCAAAGACAAAAATGCCTGGGCAATATCCTCTATCCCGAAAGCTTTTAAAAAGCCTTGCGGATAATTTTTCATTATTTCAACCAATTGCTTGCCGGAAGACGCAAAAGAAGGATAGATGGGAATGTACATCAGAAGAAAAGCAATACCCGAAACAATATAAGCAATTATGGCCGTTCGTTTATTCTTAATTGTTCTTAAAAAAATTGGAAACATTTTTATCTCTCGTAATAAGCCATGAAAATATCTTCAAGTGAAGCATGGCTTACTTCTAAATCCTTAAGTTTATAATTATGCATTTTGCTGATTACCGGATTTATGTCGCCTTTAATTCTTAAGGTTAGACTGCCTGCAGATTCTTTGAAAACCTCTACGCCCGAGAGATCAAAGTCTGCCATACTCACCTTACTGTCAAAAGTGGCTTTAACGACGTGGATTTTTTTGCTTCGCAGTTCTTCTACGCTTTCCTCCGCAATAATTTTTCCTTGTTTTATAATGCCGACTCGACTGCATATTTTTTGGACTTCATGTAAATTATGGCTGGACATAAAAACAGTCGATCCTTCTCTTGCAAAATTTAATATATAATCATAAACGGTATTTTGAAGCAATGGATCCAAGGCAGTTGTTGGCTCGTCAAGAATTAGCATTTCCGGCTCGCTTAAAAAAGCCATAATTATTCCCAGCTTCTGCTTGCCGCCGGAAGATAATTTTTTGGCTTTTACCTTCGGGTCAAAATCGAAATCTTTAATAAGTTTTGATAAAATTTTAGACTTTCCCCTCATAGACTCTATGAACCGGAAATGTTCTTGTCCCGTCCAGTTTTCGTAAATACGAACATCCCCGGACAAATATCCGGTTTTAGCTTTAATTTGCACCGAATCTAAGTGGCTATCCAAGTTAAAGGCGGCAATTTTTCCAAAAGAAGGGCGAATAAAATCCATTATGCAGCGGATTGTTGTTGTCTTTCCGGCTCCATTTGGACCTAAAAACCCAAAAATTTCTCCCTTTTCCACGCTAAGATTAATGCCATCAACGGCCTTTGTTTCGCCATAATACTTGCCTAAATTTTGAACGGATAATACTTGTGTCATCCTATTTATATTAAGATCAAATTCTAACAGTGTCAATTTAAATGTGTTTATGCTTAACAAATGTAATTTTTAATGCTATAATTACGAATCGAAAAATTTACGGTTCCTTAAAAATCTAGAAAGGGTGATAAGAATGGCAAACGGTGATAAAAGCGTATTTGCACACACATATAAATATCTACTAGAGAAATCTTTTCCAAATATTCTTCATGCTACTATCTTTGCTTGCGGAATTGACAGAAAGCCCACTATAGACATAGGAGGCCTGGTACGAATAAGTACGGAGGATTATCTAAGCGTAGCCACGATACTCTTACTTGCAAACAGTTTGGCAGAAGATGATCCGCGTATCGCGTTTATAGATTTGGTCAAACAATCGAAAATAGTTGAGCTGAACGGCCAAAGATATATCGACATCCCAAGTTTGGACAAAAAAAGGAACCGTTCTTCAAAGCCGTCTAAATAAAACTAGACGGCCTTTTTATTTTTAAAACCACGGCATTTATAATAAAAAAGCCTCAATAGCGATAATTCACTATTGAGGCTAAGCCCCTTGATCATAACTCCTTAATCCTTAAGATATTTCAGAAGTTGGCTTTTGTATGGCCGAAGGTCATTGGCAAGTTCTTTAAGCACCTCCTGAAACTCATCAGGATAATAAGCCATAAAGCTTATATCGTCGTTTTCCTCAAAAATAGGAGCGTTTATCTCAATAAATTGAGGTGCGCGGGGAAGCCTAAGGACAATATTGTAATCATGGGTTATATAAGTGTCAGGATCCTCAGAAAGTACCAGTTCGTTTAACCAAACAGCCACCCGACCATCTTTTAGGATACCGGCGCTTGTCGAAGGGTAGTTCTTGGCACTGATTGCCCCAGCAATTTTCGGGTCTGTCTCCTTGGCGTTTCGGATATCCTGAAGCGCCTTTTCTATGTCTGATATTAATACTTTTGACAGATTTACATACTGAATGGCATACATATCTTTCTCTTCTAGTTCTGCTTCTCCAAGAATCTCATAAAGCCCTGTCTTAATCCTCATTGCGTCTCCCTTCTTCTCCAAACAGATTTATTTTCATGTCAAGTAGCCTAAAAGTTGACCAATTATAGCAATATATTGTACACACCTGGTGTGTACTGAGTATGCACGTCTGGAAAAATAAGGCTGTTCCTTATGTTATCTATCAGTCGTCACTTGGTCCGCAAAGTTACTTTGCTGTCCCCAAAACCTTTTCGGTCTCTTTAATCTCGACATAAAGAGTGTCAATACTATCCTCGAAGAGTTTTCCCGAGTGAAGTATAATCTCTTTGCCGTTTCCCAAATGATGGTTATCTTGGGATTTAATTACAAAGAGTTTATTTGGATATCCATAGATCGTGTAAGCGATAATTTTGTCGCCCTGCTTAGTCTGCACTTTGTACGGGATAGCAATCCAGTTGATCTTTAAATCACCTTTTTCTTCCGCCATATCTTTACCTATGACACGCTTGATTGTCTGATGACTTTCTTCATCGATGGCTATCCGGCTTGGCGAACTAAGAACGAAGGCCACAATGATAACACAAGTACAAATGCCGAATGCGGCAATTATCCACCCCACGGTTGGATCAAAGTAGTAATTAAAAGAGCCGCCTTTACTTTCTTTAGACACCTTGCATCACACTCCTTAATAGAATTAAAATATCTATTATTAATAGCACTAGGCTAGTATTCAATTTAAAAGTTGCGGGTATTAATTGCTCGATTTTGGATTATAACAGAAATATGCCAAATTTCTAGTATAAAGTCTTATCTTTATTTAGTTAAAACAAATAAAACATGGGAGATGGGAAAGAAGCCACCTACTTTTAACCCAATTTTTTTCTTTTCAACCATCAGACCAAGTTTGTCAAAAATATGCTTCCAACCCGCAATTGTTCTAAAATTGAAAGGTAACTTGGTTTCTCTATTTATGGTAAAGGTATTAAAGATGATGTCGTTTAAAGCCAACAAAAGAAAATCTAGCTTAGTGGCATAAAGATCTTCCAAAATAATTATTTTCCTACAAACCCTTTTAGCTTCTTTCAAGACTTGATCAGGATCTTTTGTATGATGAAGCGTAAAAATTAACAAACCAATGTCAAACTCCTGATCTTTAAAGGGCATGTGTTCCCCATCATAAACTTTGAAAGAAATGGATGCTGTATTTCTATCTTTTATGTCTAGACCGTGAACTTGAGACTTATAATCCTTGGCAACCTGGCATCCAACGACTCCGGGGCCACTACCAATATCAAGAACTTTGCTTCCTTCTGGAATTTCACCTTTTAAAAGGCCACTTATTATTCCTGCCCTACGGTTTGGCTTTTTACTTATAAACCTTATTTGCTTCATAAAGCTCCCTTAGCTAAAATTATAATAGATATTTATCGGTAACAAAAGATAATTTTTGACTCTGTTGCTGGAGAAAGGTTTTCGCTTGAAACTGCTGGAAGCATTTAACTGCTCACAACCCTCTACATCATTTCACTAAACTTCTTAAAGAAATTAGGTCTGTCTTGGTGCCAGAGGGAGTAAAGAACGGAAGCATTGGTGGAAAAGGTTTCATTCCCTTTGTCAGTTTTAGTTCCAAAGGATAGTTTTCTTTTAATGACAAGGGTCTTTGTTTTCTCTCGGCCTTGTTGTTGGTAGGTTCTACGTGTTCATGAGTTATGCAGGTAAATAGCTCCTCCTTGTATTTGGCCATGAGTTTTTTTAAGTCCTCAAGCTTTTTAACGGTTAGTTTGGAGTTATCTATTTTTTGGATAACCTTATCTAATTTCTCATAGAATTCAGGCAATATTTCTTGTCTTTTGCAAAGATCAAAATCTTCATTTAATACTTCTTTTAACTCTTGGTATATTTCCTGAAGATCTCTGGTAATTTTAAGAGCAAACTTACGCTTAGTTTTACTTAAGTTTTAATTCTCGCTTAACTCTTTGGGTTTTCTGATGACATGAGACCAGCAGCCTTGATGATGACCGGGAAGTTTGTCATATGCCGGATAGAAATCAGTTACTCTTACTCCTATGTATCCTTCAAGCAATCTTTCGGCATTGCCTTTGCCCCTAGAAGCACCCACTTCAAATAAAACCTTTCAGTATCTCCGGAAGCAATGACCCAATTAAAATTCTTCTGTCCCAAAGTTTGCCAACCGGATTCATCAACATGAAAGGATTTGCTTTTTAAGATTCTTCTTTTTAGCTTCTGTTTCTGGAGTAGGAGCTTTTTGCCGGTATTCTCTAAGATGTAAGTTATTTCTCCGTCAGATATTCTAAAGGCATAAAGGCTCCTTAAATTTATATTAATAACCACCGTCAACGTTTATTATTGCTCCATTAATGAAACTAGCATCTTCACTTGCTAGAAACACTATCACTTTTGCTATTTCCTCTGGCTCAGCAAATCTTTTTAACCATATTTTATTAGATTCTTCTTCTATATATTCTTTAGGCAACGTTTTATTAATATCAGTATTTACCCAACTAGGAGCAACAGCATTAACATTAATAAAAGGCGCATACTTATAGGCTAATTCTCTTGTTAAAGTATTAAGGGCGAATTTAGAACAATCATAATCTATACTTTCAGGCGTTAATACAGCACTACCGCTTGTAGATGAAACGTTTATTATTATACCCTTTTTATATTTCAACATATCTTCTGCTACTGCTCTTGATAATATAAATGGTGCAATTAAATTAGTGTTTAATGTTTTAGTAAAATCATCTATTGTTCTGTTTTGTATATCTTTATCAATAGCAATGCCTGCATTATTAACTAAAATATCAATTTTCCCAAATTCATTTATTACTTTATTAATCAGCAAAATTACTTCTTTTTCATCCGTAATATCTGCTTTTACTGTAAGAGCTTTAATATTATATTTACTTTCAACTAATGTTTTTAATTCTTCGGCTTCTTTAAGACTATTATTATAATTTATTACAACATTATAACCTTTTTTTGCAAATTCAATAATTGTTGCTTTACCGATTCCTACGCTAGAACCCGTTACTAATACTACTTTGTTTTTATTATTCATTTGTATCTCCCATAATAAATTTTAATATTTGCTTTTCTCTAAAATGAACGTTAGATTTTGTTTCGGTCATAGATCAATTATATCTATAAATAGGGGTTTTGAAAAGACACGGTTAGTTAGGAACCTTAATATAAAATTAGCAATTCGTAATAGAAAAGTTATAGAAGTTTTAGGATCGTTCTAAATAGACCACCTAAACTTCTCTCCTATCATTCCTTTACTCAGAAAATTTAGTGGTTTTTTCTGGATTCCCGCCTTCGCGAGAATGACGTTCTAGGTGCACATGGTTTCTTAAACAGAATAAAAAAATACCCTCTGCGTAGGGAATTCTAGTTCTTATCCAATATATAGACGTTACCGTCATCTTTGGTGCTCAATATGGCTGGGGAGGAGGCCCGCCTTCACTAAAGCTTCGGACGGGTAAAGATTCTCACTATCAGTTTTTACTGACCCTATTAAACATAGGTGTTAATTATATTTTTTTTATCAAATTGATGCGATAATCTTTAATATCAGCTTTTTCTTCCACTCCGGTAAAATAAAAACCAGATTTTACCAGATTAGCCAGCATCTCTCTTCTTACATTTCTCGTTTTTATCTTAATCGCTTCATAACCTCTCTTTTTGGCCCATTTTTCTTCATAATCCATAAGGGCATTCAAAACACCCTTTCTCCTGTATTCCGGGTTGATAGCGGCCATCCAACAATAAAAAGAGCCATCTCCAAATTTATCGTAACCCACTATATAACCAACGTCTTTTCCTTGGATATATCCGGCGATAACCAAGTTATCTTTGTCTTTCATTCTTTCCGAGAAATAATCCGAATTATACTTTTCAAACTCAGGAATAACATCATTAATTTTAACTATTTCCTCAAGATTAACTTCTCTTACCTCTATCTTGTCATAAGCTTCTTCGATCGCCTTTTTAGTAACCTTCATTTTAAAATACCTCCTCTGATGTCTATAATATCATTTTCTGAAAGACTTTAGGAATAATGTATTTTACCTCTAAATTAACAAATTTTCTAGTTCTTTTGTTAGTAAAAACTTCAAGTCTTTAATATCTTAAAGACTTGAAGCCTACCATACATGCAAGAGGATAAGGGTTGAGATTTCTAGAGGCATAATGCCTTCTTAAAACAGTTTATACAAAAACCAAAAAATCAGCAAACGCAAATTCACTGATTTTTCCAATATATTATTCTATTTTCGATTCGAATTACAACTTTTGGCTGGGGAGGAGGGATTCGAACCCCCGAATGCCAGGACCAAAACCTGGTGCCTTACCGCTTGGCGACTCCCCACTATCAAAAAACAGGAAACAACTAACAAGAAACTATAAATTTGACTTATCTATTTTAGAACAAAATGTTGCTTTTTACAAGATTTTCTTTCGAGTAGCTGAACTTGTTGAATAACAACAATTCATCTCTAATGAGCCTGGGAAGCAAAAAATATTTTGAAGAAACTTCTTTACCCATTCTGCCCATATTTAACCTTAAATGCGTATCTTCAAGCAAATCAACGATTCTTTTGCCGCACTGCATACAATTATCAACCAAAAAACCATTTTTGCCGTCAATAATTTGCATTTTAATCCCGCCTACATTTCCCCCTATAACCGGTGTTTCTTTATACATTGCTTCCGCCACCGTCAAACCGAAACCTTCCTTAATAGATTTTTGAACTACTACACTCGATACCGTTTGTAATGCATTTATCTGTTCCTCCGAAAGTCCTTTTAATATTTTTATATCTTTGGCCTTGGCGGAGAATGTCTTTAACTCTTTATAGATTTTCTCACCTTCGGGATCATCGGATGCCAGTGACCCGGCCATAACCAGCTGTATGTCCGGCAGCTTTTGTTTGGCGACTTCAAATGCCTTTATAACGCCAACCGGATCTTTCCATGGATCAAATCTGGATACTTGGGAAACAATCGGCCTTCTGGTATCAATGCCCATCTTGTCCAAAATTCTTCTGGCCTTCATTCTGTCCATCTTGATATTTTTTGGCGTTAAAGGATCAATGGCGGGCGGTATTATAAAACGTTTTTTTATCGGAATGTCGGAGGGAACAAACTCTTTTAAGGAAAAAACGCAGGAATCGTAGTCTCCCAAATATCTTTTAATATACTCCCAAACCTGCCTATTTACCTTAGATACATGAATGTGACACCGCCAAACGGCATTGCCAACTTCACCATCTAAAAAGTACGGCAACGCCACCGGCTGAGGATCGTGTATATACAAATAATCCCAACTTTCTCTTTTTAAATCATGAGCGTTTAAAGCGTTGAAGCGCTCGAAGACTTTTCGCATGTTCTTGGTGATTACTATTCGCCCATTCCCCTGAAGGGCGTTATGGATCGACTTGGTTACGTCCCAAAATTCCGGTTCGGCCTCGATATTATACCAGACGGCATTGATTCCTAAGTCATTAAGTAAGGGTATTTCTGACTGTAATATTTCGGCCACTCCCCCGCCATTACGGGTTGAGTTAACGAAAACTACCCTTGATCCTTTTAATTTTTTAGCTAAATCTAAAATTTGGCAATATAACTCATCGGAGATAAGGTTTTTATAATTTCTTATAGATTTGGGGGTTGTTTTAACTTTTTTCATGAAAACTTTTTTTATACTGGGCTTACGCAAAATAACGCATCTATCCAAGCCGAAACCAAGTGAGAAAAAATCTCTTTTCTCTACTGGAAGCGTATTTGTAGATACGCTGACAGGAGAAAAAGGGATTTTAGCCGCTTGGTTTGGTTTGGGAGGTGTGGTGGGTTTGCGTAAGTCCAGTAAATAGCCAAAAATAGCAACTTCTTGCCTATTTAAAGTTTCCCTGAATTGAAAGTTTAAGTCAAGGAAATTCTATTGAGATTCTAGAGCTTTTTATATTTGACGCCGGAAGCGGTGTCCTCAAGCTCTATCCCCTCTTTTAAAAGCTCGTCTCTAATTCTGTCGGCAGTTTGCCAGTCTTTTCTTTCCCTTGCGTCTTCTCTTTCGTTTATTTTTTCAAGAAGATATTCATCCAGTTCGTATTTTGACGGCCTGACCTTATCTAAGCCAAGACCCAGTACGGCATCTAAGTCTAAATAAAAAGCTTGAATTTCAAGAGCTTGCGTAATGGATATTTTTTCCAAATTTGCTTTTATTTTCTTTGTAAAATCAAAAATGGAGCTTAAGGCAAGCGGAGTATTAAAATCGTCATTCATGGCAGAAATAAAGCCTTGTCTTGCTTCGCCGAGCCAAGAGCTAGTTTCCGCCTGGGATTTTTCTGTTTCAACCTCTTGAAGTAAAGCCAGAACAGTATAAATACTATCCAAATTTTTCGCGCTTTCCGTAAACAACTTCTCCGAAAAATCAATAATAGACCTGTAATGCGATTTTAGTATCGCAAGCCTAATGACCATTGGATCGTGATTTTTTAGAAGTTCACTTACAAAGGCCGAGTTACCTTTAGACTTGCTCATTTTCTCGCCTTCAATTTTAACCATTCCCCAATGCAGCCAGTAATTAGCCATTTTTTCGCCTGTTAAACTTTCCGACTGGGCAATTTCATCTTCGTTGTGAGGAAAAATATTATCGGACCCTCCGCCATGAATGTCGAAATTATTGCCCAAATATTTTTGGCTCATCACAGAACATTCTATGTGCCAACCGGGATACCCAACACTCCACGGAGAATCCCACTTTAAAATATGTTCGGGCTCAGCCTTTATCCATAAAGCAAAATCTTCCGGATTTCTTTTTTCGCTTCTGGCTTCTATCCTTGTGCCTGTCTTTGCTTTTTCCAATGTCCGTCCGGATAACTTGCCGTAATCTTTAAATTTAGTGACATCAAAGTAAACAGACCCCATAATTTCGTATGCAAACCCCTTTTTAATTAAAGCTTCTACAAATTCAATGATTTCTTCTATATGCTTACTGGGACGAGGAGCAATGTCCGGATCCAAAACATTTAACGCCCTGAAGTCGTTAAAATATGCGTTTATAAATTTATCCACCAATTCCATCGGACCAACTTTAGACTCTTTAGCGCGTTTCTCTATCTTGTCTTCCCCTTCATCGGCGTCGTCCGTTAAATGTCCGACATCGGTGAAGTTTTGAACATAAATAACATCAAAACCGGACCATGAAAGATATCTTCTGACAACGTCTAAAGAAACATAACCTTTGGCATGCCCCAAATGTGAAAAATCGTAAACCGTGGGACCGCAAACATACATCTTAATCTCGTCAGGACTCTTAGGTATAAACCTTTCTTTTTTTCTTGAAAGCGTGTTGTAAATTAAAATCTGATCGTTCATATAATCCTTTAAAAATAGACTGTCAAAAATTTAGTCTTTTGTCAGCGTCTAACAGTCAAAATGCGTATACTTTTTAAATACCTTGTCATAAGTTTCAAAATTTGTCAATCCAAACTCGATTTGGAATCCATTCTTTCTGGATCCCGGATCAAGTCCGGGATGACAGTTACGAGACGAGGATGATTAAACGTCTCATTATGTTATATTAAAAAAGCTCTTGTCTGCCCTCTATGGCCTTGGCAATGGTCAACTCGTCCGCATACTCAAGGTCGGCGCCGATAGGAAGGCCGTATGCCAAGCGGCTTATCTTAACATTGAAGGGAATCAATGCCCTTTGCAGATACAAGGCGGTAGCCTCGCCTTCCAAATTTGGATTAGTGGCAATTATTACCTCTTTAATGCCATCACCCAATCGGGAAGCCAAAGTGCCTATATTTAAATCGTCAGGACCAATGCCTTCAATAGGCGAAATTGCACCACCCAAAACATGATATAGTCCCCTGAAATGACCCGAATTCTCTACTGCAACAACATCCATCGGTTCTTCAACAACGCAAACAACATCCTTGTCTCTCCTTAGGTCGGAGCATATTTTACACTCATCGATATCGGTTAAGCTGCAGCAAGTAGCACAATACCTAATGCCATTTTTTAATTCCAGAACCGCATCCCCCAAAAGAGAATTATCTTCCTCTTTTCTTTTCAAAAGATAAAAAACCAGCCTTTGGGCCGTTTTTGGCCCTATGCCCGGAAGCTTTGATAACTCATCAATTAAGTTTTGGACTGACTTTGGAATAACCTGCATTAATTTACGCTTTTGAAATAAAGATAAGTTGAACTAAAAAAATCGTTTTTTAAAAGCACTAATATCACTATAGAAATATTTATGATGACAAAGGTAATTTTAACTAACTTTTCAGAAAAAATAAAGTGTTTATAACCCGCTTCTTTTTTTAGAATAAAATGCCAATATAAATACATGAGAAAAAGAAAAAAAATGTTTATGGGAATTGCATATAGAATAATTTCCAACATGACCCCAATTGAGTGGATTAGCCAGTTAAAAAAAGTAACCGCAAATTTAAAACATAATTCGATAAAACTCCATACGACTTGTAATACTTTCGAAACATTGTCGGCCATTTTAGACATCCTATTTAAAACCCAATGCCCATCCCTTTAGCGATATTGGCTGCTATAGCTTGAGACTTTGTAATTGCCTGCTCTATTGCAGATTTAATTTCTCTTTCAAGTTTTTCCATATTTTCCGGATCAACCAAATCTTTATCAATACTAACTTCCTGAACTTTTTGTTCGCCATTTATAACAAGCCTCACCGCCCCGGCTGTTACCGTTACCACCTCAGATCTTAACTTTTTCTGAAGTTCCTTCGCTTTTTTTACCATATCAAATTTTTCTTTAAAGCTCATTTTTTTCTCCTAATTATGGTTACTACTTTGCGGGCAGCTTATATATTAATATAGAATAGCCTATTTGCGCAACCGGTTTATAGCCGTCAAGGATACTATAATCGATTTTCTCTACGCCTTGTTTTGTTTTTAAACGACTATTTTGGAAAAATGTTTCCGATACGGCAAGGTAGCCTTCCGGCCACTGGTTCTCGAAATCCTGAACATGCCATTCTATCATTTTATCTCCCATATAGTATTTTGCCGGCATTGGTCCGGGAAAAACGTCGACATATATTTTATCTATATCTTCTTTATCCGCCCACGCGGAAAGCCGTTTTACGTCCTGCCCCCAATCTACGTTGGAATCGATAAGCCACTTATATCCGTTTTTTGGCCCGCCGATAAACTCGTTAAAGTAAGAAAGGTATGACGGATAGATAAAAAAATTGGACAATGCGTACCAAACAAGAAGCAAAGTAAAGCCAATTGCCGGCAAAGATTTTTTTGTTAGCTTTCCTAAAGCCTTAAAGTTAATGATGTTCACAAGTTTTGCAACAGAAATGAAAATAAAAGGATAAACGGGAAGCATATATCTTATGCCCAAATTTAACGACCCCTGCATTCCCAGAGCCAATAGAACCAGCGGCGGTACTAAAAGATAATACTGATCAAAAAAGTCTTTGGTCTTAAACTTTTTCCATAAAACCACCGCCAAAACCATAAAAATCATTGTTGGAATTGGCGTTTTAATTAAGAAAGCTACCGGATAATAATACCACCAGCCTTGATTAGAAGATTGCCCAGCCAAAAAAGCATCATGACCACCATTAACGTGACTTGCAACCATAGTAAAGCCAAGCAAGTAATGCCCCATTGGCCTTAAAATCGGATTATCGGTCATTTTGTGAAGTATGCCCAGTATGCCTTTTGTATCTTCACTGTAGGGGATTGCTTCCGTGATGAGATCATGCTGAACCTGAACCGGCATATTGATAACATGAAAAGCATAAACTACCCAAGTTAGAAAGATACCAATAACGACAATCATGGCAAATGAGGAGAAATAGCCCCAAAAACGCTTTTGCCACTTGCCGCTGCTAAAATTATTGAAGAATTTATCCGGGCTTTTTTCTTGATTAATGTTTTTTATTACGGCATAGAGGAAGATTAAACCGTAAATGGGTACTAAAATGGCAGCCGAAAATTTGGCCACCATAACAAAGCCAAAAGATAAGCCGGCGAAAATTAGGCCGTTCCACCTCGGTGATCTTATAAACTTCCATAGCAAATATAAATGCAAAGTAAGAGCGGCCGTAATACCCAAATCTGTCGTCACGAACCTGGAATGAGCAATAATATTGGCATCTAAAACATACAGAAACAATGCAAAATAAGCAGCGCTTTGACCGTACAACTTCTTTGCCCACCTATAAACGATAAAACCGGCAATAAGAGATAGCAGCATAATCGGTATTCTGGTTGCCAGTATCATCGCATCCGGATTATTGCCGCTTTCGTAAATAAAACGCCAACCCATTAGCCACTGATTATTCACCGTTTCACCTGAATTATTAGAAGCCCAGTAATCATAAGGAAAATTTACATTCATAAAGAGAAGCGGTATAACGGCCAAATCTTTTATGATTGGCGGGTGTTCAGGATTTAAACGATAATCACCGGTTGTAAGGTAAGAATAACCGGCCGGAATATGAGCAATTTCGTCAACTATATTAGAGTCTCCCCGCGCCGAAAAAAACATTAAACCAAACATTAGGGTCAACAAAAAAGGTGCTATCAGCAGTTTAATTAAATTATATTTTGAGTCCTTGCCACTCATAAACCCTCCGCTATTTATTTAATTTATACGCTCCCTTAAGATCTTTAATTCTTATTTGAAAGATTTCAATAAAAGATTTCAATGTTTCCTTTATCGAGATATTGGAAGCCATTGCGTCGTCGTTCCATTTTACCGGAACTTCGATTACCGGAAATTTATATTTTTTTGCAATGACAAAAACTTCGGTATCAAAACCAAAGCCCGGCAAGGTGACTAACGGGAAAATTGTGTCTGCCGCCTTTTTTGAAAAAAGTTTAAAGCCGCACCGGCTATCAGCAAAACTTTGCCCGAGAAATACCGTAAATGCCAAGTTGCCGCCTCTTGAAACAAACTGTCGCCAACGTCCTTGCTTCACTTTGGCCGTATAGCTTTTGGCATGACCGAAAACAATAACATCCAGGACATCTTTTGACGCTGAAAAAAACGCCTTAAACCAATTGGTTTGCGGCTCGGTTGCCTTATTCGAATATCTGGAACCGATAATTACTTCATATTTATCAATGTATGGCAGCAATTTGTCAATTTCTCTAAAATTTGTAGAATTATCGGCGTCCATGAACATTTTAAAATCACCCTTAGCCCGAACCATGCCCAACCGTACCGCCCCTCCTTTACCTCTGCGATCAGGCGGATCAGATAAAACTTCCAACCGGAAGAAATGATCTTCTCTTTTTTTGGCAACTTCCACCGAATTGTCAGTTGAATTTCCATCGATGTACAACACCTCAACGTCATAATTAATGGTTTTTGCATGCTCAGCAATATCATCCAAGGTTTTTCCCAATTCTTCGCCCTGATTGCGGCCCGGAATGATTACAGAAATTAATTTTTTATCACTCATATTTAGTCCTTATTTATACTATAGATATTAAATAATATTTTTTTGGAGTACGGAGAAACATACCACATCAGTTCCCCCTCCGGAAATTTTTCCTGTACCTTATTTAAGTATATATTATCGCTTACCGGAATGACAAACACATTTTTTCCTTTTAGATTTAAGCCGCCAATTTCTTCGAGAGTAATTTTTTTGGCTTTTTGACCGGATAGCGTATTTAAAATATTGCTTCTTGCCCCGCCAGTATAATAACCGTTAACCCCCGGCCCTAAATTATTTAAATACCTCGACTCGGCAACTAAGTCTTCGTTGTATACCAGATAAGTTTCCGGTGCTCCGGCCCAAACTAAATAATATTTAGTAATATTAAAACTTGACGATAAAAAAATTAGAATGAAAAATAATGTCCAGCCTAAACGTCTTGCATTTTTATTAAAGGGAAACAATCCAAGCCATTTTGAGAGTGTCCAATCGGTGGCAATAGCGGCGAAAATGAAAACAATCGGTATTACACCTGCCATTTTTAAACCATAAAGATAATTAGTGGAGAAAATTGCCGGCATCATAAAACAAACGAACGAGATTAAAAGTATTTGCTGTTTAGTTTTTTTATGATACTTAATCGCCATTAGAATACCCGCAACAAAAGCAATTCCGATAAAAGGATCTAAAAGCGGCTCTTTACCAATATTTATGCTCCACATTTGCGGGCTTTCAAAGTTAAATGCCAGCAAGCTCTTAAAACCGTTTTTTAAAACATCGGCAACTCCGGGAAAAATAAATGAAAGCTTGGAAGGATTCCAAATCAGATATATTATTATCGGCACCATCGCAAAGAGGCTAATTATTTCTGTCAAAAAAATCTCTTTTTTGTATTTTGAAAGAACTTTAGGTTTTTTATTACTTACGAAGTATAGTGCCGGGTATAAAAGTATCGGTAAAAGCCAAAAAACTATGCTGGAGTAAAGCCCTACGGCTAAGGTAATGCCGGTAATAACAAAATAAATTTTTTTCTTTTCCCTGAAAGCAATTGAGGCAAAATATAAAAGAGCTATCAAAACTAAAGGTATAATGTTTGAATGAACAACCGATCTTGAGATCAAGAGCGGCCAAAAAGAAACAGCCGTAAAGAATGACGCAATAAGAGCAATCCGCTGGTTGAACCATTCTTTAGACAACAAATAAACAAACAGGATCAATAGGCTCCCTAAAAATGCCGATATGAATCTTAGCAATACCAGCGTATTATCCCCCGATATCTTTGACGCTAAAACTATTATTAGTTTATAAAAAACATCCGAACCAATTTTTAAGTTAGGGATGGAATCATTTATTATGCTTATCTCGCCTACATAGGCGCCCGGAGGTAAAATATTTAACCTGAAGAAGCGCAAAAAAATTCCAAGAAGAAAGATTAGGCCAAAGGTTATTTCGTATTTGTTTTTCCTGGCAAATTTTATGCATGTCGAAAAAAGGGTTTTTAAGCCGAAATTTTTGGAAAAACAAATTTTTTTTATTTTATGAAAACCCATTTTTTATACGTGATGAAATTCCAAACCATAGCAAAGGCGATTCCCCAGCATTTAGCAAAATTATTAACAACGAAGCTTTGACCAAAAAAACTATCCAAACCCATGAATCTAATGACCGAATAAGCCCATAATCCTGGCGCAGTAAGCTTTGAAGTTAGGATATAGACAATGCCGGTGTTAATAACATAAGCACTAAATAGTGTAAAAAGAATAAATTTTATGAGTTTTATGGCATCAGCCGAGCTATTGTCGTTAAATGTCCATTTTTTATTAAAATAAAAGGAGCTAGCCATGGCTATGCTTGTTGAAAAAACATTTGCCTGCCATGGAAGCCAACTAAAAAATTTAATACCAAAATTAAATAAACTAATGTCTAAAACAGTATTAGACGCTCCCACTATAGAGAATTTTCCAACCTGTTTTTCAGTCTCAATAATTTCTTTTTGTTTTTTTGTTTTTTCTACCATGCAAACTCCATTATTAATATACTTAATATAACAAATTTAATTTATCCGGGTAAGTGTATAAATTTTTTATGCACGCTTTTTTTCCAAATTTTTAAAAGCCATTTGTTCCGCTACCCAGTATAAATCGACTTCTCCGGTAGGACCGTTACGGTGCTTTCTAATTAAAATTTCGGCTACGTTTTTCTTTTCCGAATCTTTATTGTAATAATCATCTCTATAAACAAACATTACTACGTCAGCATCCTGCTCAATTGAGCCGGACTCTCTAAGGTCGGAAAGCTGAGGTCTTTTATCCGGCCGGTTCTCTAATTGTCTCGATAGTTGAGACAAGGCCATTACCGGCACATTCAATTCTCTGGCTAGTCCCTTTAGAGACCTGGAAATTTCCGAAATTTCCTGAACGCGATTATCGGAATAACGACCGCTCATTAGTTGCAGATAATCGACAATAATTAAACCGAGGCCGTGTTCTGCCTGAAGCCTTCTTGCTTTTGCCCTCATTTCTAATACGGTTATGCCGGGTGTGTCGTCAATAAAAAGCGGCGCCTCGGATAACGTTGCCATAGCCTGTCCTATTTTTGGAAAATCATCATCGTTTAGGTTGCCGGTTCTTAATTTCCATGAATCAATATTTGCCTCCGAACAAAGCATTCTGTCCACCAATTGTTCCTTGGACATTTCCAACGAGAACATACCTACCGGCATTCCTTCTTTTGACGCCAAATATTGGCCAACATTTAACGCAAAGGACGATTTGCCCATAGAAGGACGACCGCCAATAATTATAAGATCAGACGGCTGCAAACCAGCTAATTTATTATCTAATTCTTTGAACCCGGTTGGCACTCCCCTTAAAGACTCTTTATCCTTATGAAGCAAGTCAAGTTTTTCAAAGCTATCCGTTAAAATAGACTTTATTGAAATAAATTTCTGTTTATGGTGTCTTTGGGAGACTGAAAAAAGTGTTTGCTCCGCTTTGTCTAAAACTTCGTCAATCTCGCCGTCCGAGCTAAAAGTTGTTTCAATAACATAATTAGCTGCTTCTATGAGCCTTCGCAGGACTGCTTTATCCGCCACAATTTTTGCATAATCGAAAACATGAGCCGAGGAAACAACCGCATTTGCAAGAGAAGCAAGATAAGAAGACCCGCCGATTTCTTTTAAGGTTTTCTTTTCATCAAGTCTGTTTGACAAGGTAATTAAATCTATCGGCTGTCTTTTTTCAAAAAGTTCCAACATCGCTTCGTAAATACCTTCATGCTCCCTTTTATAAAAATCTTCCGGAGATAAGATATCCACAACCTTAATAAGAGCATCTTTTTCTAAAAGCAAGCAGCCCAATACGGATATTTCCGCTTCGACATTTTGAGGCGGAATTTTTTCCAACGGATCAATTGTTTTTTTTGTTTCTCTGGCCATTTAGCTTATTATCTCTCCTTCGAATATTTCTAATAACTGATTTTCTAAATTTACTTCCGGCTTCTCTTTGGTTATTTTAGCGCCACCCGCCAAAATAACACATTTTACCTTTAGAGGCTGACCATAAACTTTTGAGGCAGCTTTTTCTAAAATTAACTTATTTTTATTATCTTCTACTCTTTCTTTGTGAAACTGATATTGGAAATGCAACTTTAACTCTTTAGAGGACAATTCCGGCTGAGCAGCCCTTAAAAGAGCATGAACGGAATGGTTCTCGGCCTTCACTTCCAACAAAAACTCTTCCCATTTATCGCCGGCTGAAGCGACAGACTCTTTCCCTGCGCTTGTTTCATTTTTTTTGCTCCCCTTTTGCTGAATCTCTCTTCCTTCAGGCAGCGTAAATTTTATCACTGCAATCTCTAGAGGGAGCTGAGGAATCGAAGTAACCCTTGCTTGTTTTTCTACATTAGCAATATCCTGTACCATGTCAATTATTTCTTTTTCAGATAAGGCATTAGCGATCCTCTCCAAAGACTCTTTCGAGAATAATTCGCTCTGTTTCTTGGTAAATTTATAAAGCATTGCCGAACGCAAAAAAACGGTTGTGTTTTTAATAAATTGCATCACGTCTCGGCCATCTTCAACTAGCTTTTCAATTAAGTCCAAAGCGTCTTTTGTTTTACCCTGAACCAAGAACCACACAAAGCCGGTGATTATTTCCAAATCGATATGACCAACAATAAGGCGCGCTTCTTCTAAAGATATTTTGCCGTTATTAAACGAGGAAACTTGGTCCAAAAGAGATATGGCATCCCTGAAACTGCCGCCCGATTCTGCTGCAATTATTTCTAATGCTTTTTTATCAAACTCAAAATTTTCTTTAGAGGCAATGCTCTCAAGATGATCGGCAATCGTTTTTAAACCGATCTTTTGGAAATCAAAACGCTGACATCTGGAAATAATAGTTTCCGGAACTTTATGCGCTTCGGTGGTTGCTAAGATAAAAATGGCGTGAGCCGGTGGCTCCTCTAAAGTTTTTAAAAGTGCATTAAACGCTTCTTTAGTAAGCATGTGCACTTCATCAATAATAAAGACCTTGTACTTGGCTTTATTTGGAGCAAATTTGATCTTTTCCCTAAGATCTCTTATCTCATCTATTCCTCTGTTGGAAGCCGCATCAATCTCAATTAAATCCAGGGCTCTTCCCGCTTTGAAATCCAGACACATCTCGCATTCGTCGCAAGGCTCGCCTTTTTTTAAATTTAGACAATCAACCGCTTTGGAAAAAATTCGAGCAACAGACGTCTTTCCAACTCCCCTAACGCCGCAAAACAAATAAGCATGCGAAACCCGGCCCATCTCTATTGCGTTCATTAGGGTTCTAGTGACATGACCCTGGCCGGAAACATCCGAAAACAAAGCCGGCCTATATTTTCTATATAATGCTGCTCTCATGTCCACCTCGCTTTACCGGGCTTACGCAAAATGACGCATCTATCCAAGCCGAAACAAGGTGAGATAAAATCTCTTTTCTCTACTGGAAGCATATCCGTAGATACTTGGGCAGGAGAAAAAGGGATTTTAGCCGCTTGGTTTGGTTTGGGAGGTGTGGAAAAAAGCCCCTTACTTAAACTAGAATTTTTAACTCTAGCGTTGTTGCCTATATTTCAAGTTCTTTTACTTCTTGTTCGCTACCCAAAACCGGCTTTGGCGGACTTGGGACAGGCTTTTCTTCTTCAAGATCAATCGCAGTTTGAAGAACTTCGGATGTTCCTTCATTTACCAAATAATCATCATTGCTTTGACTTTCGGCTTCCGGCTCTCTTTGCGGCTCATTACCCAAAAGTTCGGAAATATCGGCATTATTACTGCCCGCACCCGACCAAGCCATAGTACTTGGCATTTCTTCTTCGGCATCTACGACAGACTCATTTAAAATTGGTTCTTCTTCTATCGTCAGCGGAGCGCCCGCCTTTACAGCCTCCAGCATCTCCTCATCTTTTTCAAAACTTTCCTCCGGCGACTCTTCGCCTTCGGGAGCACCATGCAGAACATTTTCAATTGCGCCCCATTCGCTGTTTCCATCTTTTGGAATTACCAACGTTACGTGATCGCCCGGCTGTACCTTGAAATAAGTAATTGAAGCAAATAAAATTTTATAGGCTTTTCCTTCGGCAAGAACTCTGTAGTCGCCATCCGCATAATTTAGAATGCCTGTTATTTTTTTTCGTTCAATCGGACCAATTTGTTTAAAAATAAAAGTGCCGTCCGCATTAACGGTTAGCTTTAAAACGTCGCCTTGAACTAATTTTGACTTTGAAGAGTAATTGGCCGGAACCGGATATTTCTTTTGATCCGGACCAACCATGTGCTCACCGTCAAACACTCCTTCAATTATTTTACCGCCCTCAGATATGTTTAAATTTAATGCCTTACCTTTTATGGCTTCGTCTGTCGGGCTAGATTTACCGGATAATTCATTAATTAATTGCCTGGCCGCTAAAATTGATGTTTCAGCCCCGGCAATAAGTTGACTTAGGTGTTCAATTTTTTCTCTATCGTCCATATTTTTTCCTTTTATTTTTGTTTTCCCCTTAATCATAAAATTAGCACTTTATTATCTAAGTGTCAATTTTATCGTTGAACATAAGGATGAAATCTTTTTTAAAACCGGAGAAAGAGCCATTATTTATTGATTCTCTTATATTTCCCATTAATGTTAGCAAGAAATGAAGATTGTGAAGAGTCGTTAGCCTGTGTCCCAAAATTTCATTATTTTTTATGAGATGGCTTATGTATCCCCTAGAATAACCTTGGCAACTTAAGCAACTGCACCCAACTTCAATAGGAGTTTTATCTTGCGCATATTTTGAATTTCTTAAATTAATCCTGCCGGTTTTTGTCCAAACCGCACCGTTTCTTGCCATTCTGGTAGGCATGACGCAATCGAACATATCCACGCCTCTTTCAACCGCCTCTAAAATTCCAATCGGCTCTCCTACTCCCATTAAATATCTGGGTTTGTCTTTGGGAATCAAACATAATGTTGCGTCTAGGGCTATTTTTTGTTTCTCTCTGGACTCTCCGGCGTTTGCAACGCCACCAATTGAAAAACCGGAAACAGGGAACTGCCTTAAAAAATCTAAAGATTTTTTTCTTAAATCTTTATGGGTGCCGCCTTGGATTATAGCAAACAGAGCCGGCCGATTCTCCATATCCTTTATTTTCTCTTTGTAGTGTTTAAACGCTAGCCTAAACCAAATATTTGTAATTTCCACCGCCTCTTCAATTTCTCTCCTATCAGCTTCTGCGGACGGACAAAAATCTAACGGCATCATAATGTCAGAGCCGATTGTTAATTGATAATCAATTACTTTCTCCGGCGTAAAAAAGTGTTTAGAACCGTCAATGTGCGAGGTAAATTCTGCCCCCTCACTGCTAATTTTAACCAAATTTCCAGACAGATTGCCTCTATGACTAGCGCCAAGCGAAAAAATTTGATATCCGCCACTATCGGTAAGAATTGGCTTTGAAAAATTCATAAAATTATGAAGGCCCCCAAATTCCTTTAAAACTTCAAGACCAGGCCTTAAATAAAGATGATAAGTATTGCCTAAAATGATATCAGCCCCAAGGCTGTAGATTTCTTCGCTGCTAAGTGATTTGACGCTTCCAATAGTACCAACCGGCATAAAAACCGGCGTTTTAATTTCCCCTCTTAAAGTTTTAATAATTCCGGTTCGCGCCTCGCTTTTTTGATCTTTCTTGATTTCGGTAAACTTAAACATTGTCATATTTTACCATTCTTTTTCCTTTTATAACAGAATTTCCTTGTAAGGCAGATGAAAATAATATAAAGTATTGTCAATTTGGCTCTTTGACAATTAGGAGGAGGTAGGCGAAATGGAAACATGCTTTTGTGGTAAACGCATAATGTTGGTTAGCGATAGAGGCTTTAGCCCAGTTGAAAACAATACAACAGTATTGCCTTCAGTGGAAATGTATCAATTACTAATTAAAACTGTTAAAGAAGAATTTGAAAATATCACCGAAAATAAAGACAAGGAATTGGTTCGAAGGCTCATTTCAAAAGACATAGGAAAAATGGCAACCAATTTATGTAGTGTTTCCTTAAGTGATAAAAAAACTTTCTTTTTTCCTCTTCCAATGAGTTCTCACCGACGATTCGGGATGGATATAATGATTCAGCCCGAGATAAAACAAGAAGATATCGTTTTGGTTTTAACCACTAAAGAGGATCTTGTTATTAAACAATATCCGGAAGCAAAAATTGTTATTGGATGCTCGAAAGATCCGAACGTAAATGAATTATCAGTATCCCGCAGGGGTTACGAAACTAAAACGCCGATTCTTATGATGACTTATGAATATGACATTATAAAAGAATGTCCGACTGCTTCCTGCTATCGCATAATTAAAAAAGACAATAATCGCTATGAAATTATTCCCGATGATTATTCCTAACCTCAAGTTTGACTTGAGGTTTTTTAATCTACTTCAAAAACAGCTTCCGGGCTTAAACTTAAATCTAGTCCGAAACAATCATTTACAACCCGCATAATAGATTCCGAAACAACTTCCTCTGATTCTTCGCCATTTACCACCTCTATATTGGGGATAACTCTGGAAGCAATTACTTCTTCATAAGCATTAAAGACTTTCCGAACGCTTTCCGTTTTATCAAAAATTTCTATTTGTTTATCTTTTCGAAGCCCAATACGCTTAACCGACACTTCCGGCGTAACTCTTAGATACAGTGTCATATCCGGTACAGGCAAAAGTCTGTGCCAGGATACAGCTTCATCAAGAGAACCTCCATAAGCTAACGTAAAAGCATATGTTGAAAGTCTTTCTCTGTCACTTAAAATTATCGCCCCTCGCTTAAGAGCCGGAATAATTAATTTTGCCCAATGAATATATCTATCGGCAATATAAAGAGTCTGAAATTTAACCGCATCAAATTTTTCGCCAGGGTTAATTTCTTTTTCCTTTTCCTGCAGAATCCTTTTGATTCGCTGCCCTTCCGGACTTGCCGGATCGTCCCAAGGTTCGGTAGTAGATATTATTTCTTTGCCGGGGTATAAAGTTTCCAGTCTTTTTTTAAGTACTTCAATTTGAGTCCCCTTGCCAGAGCCCTCATTGCCCTCCAAAACAATAAATCTTCCCGGAAAAACTAGCTCCAAAACGCCGCTCCTAATTAATTGACCATTGATATTTTAAAGACGGCTTAGCATCCTGAGCCTTCTTTAGGTCTAAATTAACTCCCAACAAATTTATGTTTGTTTTAAATTGAAGAAACTTTTCAGATAATGACACGGGTCTAGAATATTCAACCACCGTATAATCAGTAATTTGCGACAATTTGGCCGCTTCTTTTATGGCATCATCAAGACCGCCAAGTTCGTCAACCAAGCCATTTTCTTTGGCTTGCTTGCCGGAATAAATCCTGCCATCGGCAATTTTTTGAATAGATGGCTTGTCTTTGCCTCTGCCTTCAGCAACAATTGTCACAAACTGATCATACGCATCATTAATCATATTTTGAAACAAAGCCTTTTCCTCATCTGTTAATGCTCTAGACGAAGAACCCATGTCTTTTAATTTGCCCGACTTTATAATTATTTCTTTATAACCAATTTTCTCAAATAGACCTTCGTAGTTTGGCAGCGACATAATTACGCCAATGCTACCGGTCCAAGTTGTCGGCAAGGCATAAATTTTATCGGCCGGCGCCGCAACCAAATATCCGCCGGATGCTGCCATATCTCCCATTGAAACTACTACCGGCTTGTTATTAAGCTTTAACGCCTTAACCCACTTATAAATTTCAAACGAAGGATTGACGCCTCCGCCGGGAGAATTGACGCTTAGAACTACAGCTTTAACGTTTTTATCTTCATGAGCTTTTTTTAATTCATTAGAAATGATTGCTGAAACGGCACCATTACTCATATCCAAAGCACTGGAAGATTCTATAATTTCTCCCGCAATGTTAATTACGACAATTTTATCCCTACCCGTCCCTTCGGTCTGGGTTTCGACAATTTTGTTTGTGGATTCGGGCTCGTTAGAATTATCGGTTAGCACCGAAAAGATTACAATGAAAGAAACAGCAAAAAAAATGAAAATAAAACAACCGAAACTTAAACCCGAGCCCCATTTAAAAGCCTTGCCAAATTCACCGGCACTCTTTTTAATTTTCGGTAGTTTAGGCACATCAACCGCTTGATTTTTACCGACCTCGTTGTTGCCATTATTATTTTGACTACCCGGCGTAAGAGGGCTTGGTGCGGGCGGTTTTGGTATTATTGTATCCATCTTATATAATTGTAAACTGCCAAGTTAATAGTAGCAAGATAAATTATAATTTTTTCAGCATAAAATGAACATTTTTTGCTACTATTTGAATTATTGACGAATATGTTGTACATTGGTTTTGTTATGGGCATAAGTAAAATTAGAAAGAACAAAATATTCTCAATCATCACTATTCTCGTTTTCGGAATCGGGCTGGGTTTTATTATGGGGATTAACTCCAACTTAAATCAAAAAGACAATCTGATGCGTAGCCTGCGCCTGGAAGGATATAATTTCATAAGACCACTACTTGCCTGCGAAACAGAAACAGCAATTACTTCAGAAAAAACGGATATTCTAAAAAAAAATATTGAAGAATATATTAGCTCCGAAAAATCAAAGGGTAATATCGGCAATGCATCGGTTTATATAAGAAACTATAAGGATGGCAGCAGTATAAACATTAATAGTGAAGAAGAATATTACCCAGCAAGCTTAAACAAAATACCGGTCATGATAGCAACTCTGCAAATGGCCCAAACCGACAAAAATTTTCTGGGTAAAAAAATTGTTTATAAGGATACAACCGACTACAACAAAGGCATCGAAATTCAACCGGAAAAGTTCTTAAAACTCGGGGAAACATATTCAATCGCTGAAGCTATTGAATATATGATAAAATACTCGGACAATAATGCCTTTGTTTTTCTTACTCAAAATGTAGACATTAATCATTATAAAAAAATATTCAGCGATTTGAAAATCCCATACAGCGCAGATACAAAAGACCATGAGGATTATATAACCGTAAAAGATTTTTCATATTCGCTGCGAGTGTTGTTTAATGCAACTTATTTAAACAAAGAGTTATCTGAAAAAGCCTTAGAAATATTGAGTGAAGTAAACTATAAAGACGCCCTTGTGGCCAGCCTTCCGAAAGATATTCAAGTTTCGCATAAATTCGGCATTACTACTACAAATAAGGGCGGCGTATCAAAAGAAGAGCTTCATGACTGCGGAATTGTCTACACAGATACCCCCTATTTAATTTGCGTTATGACAAAAGGCAATATTAATATACAAAATCCGCAAAACCTCATTAAAAATATATCCGCAATGGCTTATAACCAGCTAAGCTATTAAAGTTAAATATTAAAAAAGAGCCCGGGTTAGGGCTCTTTTTTGTCGTAAAAATAATTTACTTAAGTTCTACGGTAGCGCCAGCTTCTTCAAGCTTAGCTTTTGCTGCTGCAGCATCGTCCTTGGAGGCATTTTCCTTGACGGTCTTTGGTGCACCGTCAACCAAATCTTTAGCTTCCTTAAGACCTAAGCTTGGACTAATCTCTCTTACGGCCTTGATAACGGAAATTTTGTTGGCACCAGCGGATGTTAGAACAACATTAAAGCTGGTTTTTTCTTCTGCAGCTTCAGCAGCTTCGCCAGCACCTTGTGCCGGACCAGCAACAACTGCAGCCGGAGCAGCAGAAACGCCGAATTTGTCTTCTAAAATTTTGACGAGCTCGGATAATTCCAAAACAGACATTTCTTCGACCTGCTTTACAAGATCCGCAAATTTTTTAGGAACTTCTACTTTTTTAGTTTCTTCAGACATGTTTTTTCTCCTTTTGGTTTAGTTAACCGATTAACTACTTAACTATTTACCTATTTAACTTTTACTATTACTTATTGCATTTAATACATAAACGATTGACCTTAAGTTGGCATGTAAAACGTTAGCAAAGTTCTGTACCGGAGCATTAATGGAACCAAGCATTCTTGAAAGTAATTGCTCTCTTGATGGTAGTATTGCCAAATTTTTAACTTCGGCAGCGGTTAGATTTTTTCCCTCTAACATACCTCCTAAAATTTCCAACTTACCGTTTTTCTTCGCAAAACTAAATACGTCTTTTGCGGGGGCAATTTCGTCGGTGTAGCCAAATGCTATGGCAAAAGGCTTCCCTTCGAACGCCGTTACATCTAAATCCTTAAGACAGGCCTCTTTAGCGGCCCTTTCGAGCAATGTAATTTTCACTACCTTAAATTCGTTGCCGCCTTTTTTGAATTGATTTCTGATCTCAGACATCTCTTCCATCTTAAGACCCGCATAACTTGTGCCAACGAAAGACTTTGATTTTTGCAATTTTTCTGCAAGCTCGGAAACTAAGGCTTCTTTTTTCTCTTTAGTTATTGCCATATTTCTCCTCTCCGGCAGTCACCGGATAAATTATTAAAAAATCTTTGGTTAAACCAAAGACAATTAAGGATCTATCTAACCTCGGCAAGATATTTACTTCGGCATTACCCGAAACTTGCTGTCTTTGGTATATTCACTTGACTATAAAATTTTAGCAAAAAAAAGTTACTTTGTCAATTAATTTGTGGGCTCAAAGGAAGCAATCATAGCTCGAACATTATCGCGACTACCTTCAAAATCTAATTGATCGGCACCGTACATAAGCATATATGCCTTTGATCCAACAACAGTATAAGCCAACAATGCTTTTCCACTACTTTTACCGTCAGACATAGAAAAAATCATTTGTTTGGCTTTCTTACAACCCATTTTAATATCTTCTTTTTTCTCTAGCTTATAACCTTCAATAGCCGTGGCAAAGGAAGCTGTAATTTCCGCTTCAGCTTTATCTAAATCTTTGCTATCCCCCGCTTTTAAATCTGAAGTCATAACCATAACAATAGGAAATGGGAAAGATTTTGAGGATTCTGCTGAAGCGGCAGAAAAATTACTACCTGATGCAAACATAATCATTTTTGCTTTAGAACTACCAACTTCAACATATTCCCAATTTCTTGGATAACCAATTTTAATGCCAGAGCTAGAACTTTCATATTGCCTTTGATCACTTGACAAATTAACACCGCAAAAAAGAGAAAAACCGTCTGCTTTTTGAAAACCAAAAAAGCCAAGACCGACAAAGACAACGATTGCAAAACCAATAGCAATGCTTCTACCAAATTTCTTATCACCCCGCTGGGCGTCCAGCATTGCTTCCTGAGTCATAATTTGATCCTGCGACCTGGGAGACGGATAAAGATCCTGATTGCCGTACCCAAGCGAGCCGGAAGCACCCACTGAAGGGGCGTTTGGCACCGAAGCATTAGAAGAACTTGCGTTCACATCAGGAATTTTAGGGTATTCGGCCGGCCCCAAAGAATTAGTAAAACTTTGTGTAATGACATTATTTTGCGGCGTGCTACTTGACGTTTGTGCGCTTGCCGAAATATTGCCGTGGATTGTTTCTAACGTATGGTTGGCGTCGTTATCATAAAGGTTTTGAGGCATAACAGAATTTGACGCACCGCTTAAAACATTAACCGCTTCGTCAATTTCGTTTTCAGGATAGCCGGAACCCAAAAGCGCTGCTTTTAGCTCTTCTACATTATATTGATCTTTATTTTGAGTTAAATAAGTTAGTATTTGCTGGTTAGCCAACGACCCCTCCATGTCCTCTAAGAAGCATATATTTTTACGGTAATTTATGCAATACTTATGCTTCCTTATAAGCTTGAATGACGTTTTTCATTAACGAAACAACTGTAACCGGCCCAACTCCCCCGGGTACAGGAGTAACGGCAGCGGCTCTTTTTTTGGCTTCTTTAAAATCAACATCACCTACTAATCTGTTGCCAACTTTATTAACGCCAACGTCTATAATAACCGAACCGTCTTTTATCATATCCGCCGTAATTAAATTTGGTTGTCCGGCAGCGCTAATTAAAATATCCGCCCTCTTGCAAAGAAATGCCAAGTCCTCGGTTTTTTCATGACAAATAATAACGGTAGCATCAAGGTTAAGAAGAATATTAGCCGTTGGTTTTCCTACTAAATTACTTTTTCCTACAATTGTAACAAGACGTCCGGTTGGATTAATTTCGTAATAATCCAAGATCTCAATTATGGCCATTGCCGTGGCCGGATATAAAGAATTTTTTCCCATAAACATTTTGCCTAAATTTAGAGCAGTCAAGCCATCTACGTCTTTTTTGGGAGAAATACTTTGAGTTATGCGATATTCATCGAAATGAGTTGGGAGAGGCAACTGAACTAAAATTCCCGAAACCTCTTGGTCATTATTTAAAATTTCAATCCGAGAAATTATATCGGCTTCATCAATGTCTTGAGAAAATTTAAACAATTCAAAATCGATACCGATTGCTTTAGCCGTTTCTTCTTTAATCTTAACGTAAGATTCGGATGCCGGATTATCGCCAATTAAAATAACGGCAAGCTTCGGCTTAGAAGCCAACCATTTTAGTTCTTTTTTCAAGTTCTCATAAATAGAACTAGCAACCTTTTGCCCATCAAGAATCATTTATAATTTCCGTTAACCAGAACCTATAATACGCTATTTTTCTTTATTTTTCAACTTGATTTGATGCTCTTTTTCTTTAAAGGAGATATCTTGCTTGCCTCGCCTTATGTCCCAATCATCCGGGTCTAAGTCGCTATGCAAGGTTAACTCCGGTAGAACTTTTGCCAAAGCATCATTCATTTTTAAAGCCACTACTCTTAGAGCCGGATGAACGGTTTTTCCACTCCGAAGCTCTGTTACATAAACGGCCGCCATAAGACCATAAGTCACACGGCATGCCACATTAAAACCCATGGCAATGTAATATTGTTTTTCTTCCTTCGATGCATTTAGTTCTTCAACTGCAAATTTTTGCTTACTAATTAATTTTTCGGCTTGTTTTTTTAGATTTTCCGGCAGCTGACTTAAATACCAATCGCTAAAACCAAGACCGGTAGTAAGTAGGGGCATTCGGCAGACGCCGTTTCGATGACGCTGAAGATCCCTAAAACAACCAAAATCTAATTTAAATTCGAAAGTTATATTTCCAAACTCAGACAAAAATTGAGGCAAATTTGTTTTCGGCGGTCTATTTTTTAACAAATCTTTATATTTTTTCAAGCCATTTTTATCTAAATTATCTATTAGTGAAAAATCCGGAAAACCTTCTGGATATTCAAAATAAGAATAGTTTTGAGAAGCATATTCCCGATATTTTTCGGTCTCCGGATATAATTTATGACAAAAACTTTGCGGATATTTAACCTTTAATTTATCTATCATTTCCTTTGCAACGCCACTCACTTCTTCTAACGGATGATATTTAAGTAACGAAAGCTTGTCGTAAGCTTGACGCAAATTGGTGTGCCAACTAAGCTGGGTGGCAATTCCGGCCGGCAAAAAACCTCTTAAGATATCAAAAGCCCGCGCCTTTAGCGCTTTTTCATAAACACTTTCTTTTTCATCTTTTTTGATTGGATATTTTTGGCGAAGATGCTCTTCAAGCAACGCAAAACTATTTAAGTAAAAATCCATCCAATTTACGAGAATTTTTTTAGAATCATGAGTGCTAACAGGATCAATAATTGGCTGCTTTGACATATCCACATATCTGGTGCTGGTTTCTTGACCGCTATATAAAGGCCAATCCTGAATTGCCTTATCAGCCAAAGTGCTTATACCTTCAATAAACAAGGTCGTACTTCCACAATCAGCGATACTGGAGTGCCCGTATCCAACATAGAATTGCTCCATAAAATTGCCGGAACCTGTCTCTTGAACCTTTTTTACATGACTGGTCACACTCATTGGGCTTCTGGAATAAAGAGCCTGCAGCATTGCCGTATCTTGAGGACTAAACTCGTCATAAATAAAAACCTGCGCTTTTTTGCTCATTTTAACTCCCCTCCGGGAACAGGATATCTCAGGATCATATCTTCAACCTCTGCCCTAACCCTTTTGGCAACTGCTTCGTCATTTAAGTTGTTTATAATTTCTAGGATCCAATGAGCGATTTTTATCATCTCATCTTCTTTCAGCCCTCTAGTCGTTACTGCTGCCGGACCGATTCTAATGCCGCTAGTCAAAATCATCGGTTGAGGATCATTGGGAATCGCGTTTTTATTAACAGTAATTCTTACCCTATCAAGCGCATTCTGAACTTCTTTGCCGGTAACCAACTTATTTCTTAAGTCAATTACAGAAAGATGATTATCGGTGCCGCCGGTAACCAACTCAATTCCGTCATCTAACGACAATTCTTCTGCCAAAGCCTTGGAGTTTTTAATAACTTGTTTTCCATATTCTTTAAATTCCGGCTTAAGGGCTTCACCAAAACAGACCGCTTTAGCGGCAATTATATGCTCTAAAGGGCCGCCCTGAATTCCCGGAAAGACTGCTCTGTCAATTTTTTGAGCCAACTCTGCCGTACTCATAATAAAACCAGATCTAGGCCCCCGTAAGGTTTTATGAGTTGTAGAGGTTATAACATCCGCATGACCGACAGGCGTTGGATGCAAACCAACCGCCACCAAACCTGCGACGTGAGCTATATCTGCCACAAAATAAGCCCCAACTTTTTTAGCAATTTCCCCGAATATCTTAAAATCAATTATTCTGGGGTATGCAGTTGCGCCAGCAATAATTAACTTTGGTTTTTCTTTTACGGCAAGTTTTTCAATTTCGTCATAATCCAAAATGCCAGTTTTTTCATTAAGTTTATACGGCACAACATTAAACCATTTTCCACTCATACTAACCGGACTTCCATGAGTTAAATGCCCTCCATGAGCTAAACTTAAGCCCATAATTTTATCTCCCGGTTCCAAAAGTGCAAAAAATGCTTAAAGGCATCAAGGGAATCCAGAAAACAATGGTTTGCAAGGTTGGGGAAGGTCCTAAAGAGTTAGCGAATGAGAAAGA
>LBVV01000008.1 GCA_000993275.1 candidate division CPR2 bacterium GW2011_GWC2_39_10
AACCAACCTTGGCCAGCCAGCGCTTAAAGGGTTCGGCTTTTGGAGACGGAATCGATTGGATGATACGGAATATTCCTTCTGTGTTGGCGCAGTCTGTTTGATATTTTTTCCCATCCGAAGATTCAAGCTTCAGTTGTCGACAAATTGTCGACAACTCAAAACCATCCTCATCTTTTACGCGAATTTTCATTTTATACCAATAATCTCTTGGATTTTTACTGTCGGTTAGTGCTTCAATTACGTCTACAACCGAAAACCACCACTCGCCGTTATGCTCTACTCTCCGAATTTCTTTTTTTTGAAAAATCGCTATTTTGTTTTTACTAATTTCATCCATTTTTCTGCTCCTATATTTTTTAAAACGGTGATTCTATGCCGAGCTCCTTATTTTTTATCATTTGTTTTCTTCATTCTTTTATTTGATTTTTTTATCCTTCTACCTTCGTCAACACTTCGGTTGGATTCAGTTGATATTTTCTTTACTTCGCGGTCAAAGTCGGAAACATAGCTTTTATCCTGTTTAATCCTGAATCTTTCATATTCTTTTAGCGCTAACGCTTCAGCTACTTCATGACTAACTTTTCCGACATTCATCAGAATGTCATATTCACTGAATTTGAGAAAAGCATTGAGTTTTTCTATCCAGTCCTTCATGGTCATTGCCCGGCCGCGGGCGGCTTGCATCTCAGCATAATCTAGATACATATTGCCAATACGATTCAAGTGTTCAAGCTCTTTTTTATCCAA
This sequence comes from candidate division CPR2 bacterium GW2011_GWC2_39_10, assembly GCA_000993275.1. Lineage (GTDB taxonomy): Bacteria > Patescibacteriota > CPR2 > CPR2 > CPR2 > GWC2-39-10. The sequence continues at coordinate 748 of LBVV01000008.1, forward strand.
ATAATTTTTGGCAATTACTGTGTCGCTTGGCATTATTTTTCCTTGCGGAGAACGCCTCCATGAAGATAATCCCATTTTATCCTTTTTGCTACTTACTCTATCTGAAATGATTTCTGCTGCAGTTTTGCCGGTAATAGAGAAACGAAGTTTGTTTTGTACAGTAGCGAAAAATTGCTTGCTTTCATATGTTTTTGGCGAATAATCAATCGCAGTTGCATAAATATCAGTTATTTTTTGATAAATCCTACGCTCACTGGTACGAATATCTTTAATTTCTTCATAAAGCTCATCAAAATATCTGGCGCTAAAACGAGAGCCATATTTCATGCGATTACTATCCAGCGCATAACCCTTGTGAATATAATTCTTTAAAATTCCGGTAGCCCATTGTCGAAATTGGGTGCCACGCTCGGAGTTTACGCGATAACCAACGGCGATAATAGCTTCTAACGAATAAAAAGGTGATTTTCTTTGAACTTCTCTGTTTCCTTCTTTTTGAACCTGTAAGAAATCCTTACAAGTTCCTTCCGGCTCGATTTCTTTCTCTGCATAAATATTTTTAAGATGCTGCGTGATATTTTGGGGGGTTGTATCAAAAAGCTCTGCTATTTTTTTTTGCGTCAACCAAATATTCTCTTTGGCAAACAAAACTTCAATATTCATCGAACCGTCGGCTGATTGATAGAAAGCGATTTGATTATCTGGTATTTTTTTAATACGTTTATTCTCCTAAACCAAGGCGATTACCTGATTCCCCCTTATTATACCTTATACCCCAAAACCCCCTAAAATTCAATTTGGATAAGTAATTTTCTCTGGATTCCCGATCGGGTCGGGAAGGACAAAGGGAATCTGACCCAAAAAACCCCTTGAATCCAATTTGCTTTATTTACTGATTCATACTGTAGTAATCCCCGCTGCAGATGTATGGGAAAGAACTTTTATGCTCCCACTGCGTGGCGGCCCAAATGTTTTCTATTCTTACTTTTGATGCGCTTTCAAAATAAGTCATGGGACAGAAACGATTGACGTAGCGAGGATAGGTCGAGTTCCAATAGCCAAACTCCCAGTGAATCATTCTATAGCCTTCGTGGGTACCGCCGGGATGCTGCGGATAGCCAATAAAGGTGCCGACACTTACCGGACTGCCAACGGAAAGAGACGGATTGTAAGATTCTAGCTCGTAGTATCCAACAGCATATTTCCCGGTTTTTACTACAACATCCCAGGTATTGGGATGGTAGCCGACATAAATGCCGTCAACAGTTCCGGCTAAGGCGGCCGTTATTGGAATATTGCTGTTCCATTGGAAATCAATCCCCCCATGGCCGTAAGGGTTTGATGGTTTTGGATGATAAACGGTTTCGCCCATAGGGATAAGACCGGCAGAATCATTGGCCTGGGCGAAAGGCAGATAAAGAACAGGCCTGGCTTGAGGCGTGGGTGTTGGAACAGGTGTGGCCGTAGCTTTGGGAGTTGGCTTTGCGGTAGGTGCGGCCGCGGGGGTTGGCGTTGTGGTTGGTGTGGCTGACGGTGCGGGTGCGAAGGTTGGGGCGGCTGTTGGTGTGGGAGTAACCCCTGCAGTTATTTTGTCTTTTGTTTCGTTTCTCTCTTTTTTGGCGTTTAAATAATAATGCGTTCCGGTGCCGGCTAGCAAGATTAAAATAAAGGCAGCCGCGCTAATAACAAATATCTTATTTGAGGCATGTTTTTTGATTAGATCTGTTATTTTAGGTTTTTCTTCCATAGTTTCCCTTAACTATAGCCTAACCCAAAAACCCTGAAGATTCAATTCAGAGATTATCGTAATTGCTAAAACATATGAGACTGTTGAAAAACGGTTTTAATTATTTCTCGTGTATTTGCTTATTCTTTAAAATTTGTCCCGGAAATCTTGTAAATTGAAATAAAGTTGTTACCTCTTTCGTATTATATAAAGACTAATTAACGGGTATAATAACTTCATGCAACATTTAACCGATGAGGAGTTGGCAGCAAAAGTTCAAACGGGCGATATTGCTGCTTTCGAAAAAATTGTCGAAAAATATGAAAAGCCGCTTTTGTCATATGCGCGCTATTTATCGGGCAATAGAGAATGCGCCGAGGACGCCGTTCAGGAGGCTTTTTTAAACGCCTTTCGAAACATCCAGAGTTTTGACACCGGCAAAAAGTTTTCTTCTTGGATTTACCGCATCGTGCATAACGAAGCAATCAGTTTGATTAGAAAAAGAAAAAAAACCGTAACAATGGATGAAATCCCGGAAGTTGCGGATGATACGAATATCGCCCATATAATACAAAAAAAAATCGATACTCCCCAAAATGCAAAAATTATTAACGATGCCTACTCAAAACTTCCCCTAAAATACAAAGACGTGGTTTATTTACGTTTTTATTCGGAGAAAAGTTACGACGAAATTGCCGAGATATTGCACTTGCCAGCGAGTACCGTTGGCACTTACCTTCTCCGCGCCAAAAATCAACTTAAAGATAAATTAAAAAATATAAATATTGAGGAGCTCTTATGAGTAAATCCGACAATGACAACATAAAAAAGAAAATAATGGCCGAAATTAATAGCGGCCGAGTTAAAATGCGTTCCAAGCAATTTTTTATCTGGTTAAAAATTGGTTTGGCTGCTCTGGGAGTTGCCGCTGCCGTTTTAGCCGTCTTTTTTATCAACCTAGTTTTTTACTTGCCAAGAAAGCAAGGTTGCGTTGGCGTTGGCCCCGGAAAAATCAATCTAATTTTAAGCAGTATCCCTTGGACATACCTGATTCTTGGTATTGCCGGACTCTTAGCGGCAATTTACATAATTTGGAAATATACCGACGCTTACAAGAAAAAACTGGGCATCGTTATTGGAATTATAGCTGTGGGGGTATTGATTGGGGCTTATTTTATTTCTTATTCCAGCCTTAATAAAAACCTGGAAAATCGAGGCGGCTTTAGGCATTTTTATGGTAGAGGGAACCAAAATCCGGATGAACGACCCTTAGCTCCCGGACAAGGCTTAGGCCCGCGTCACCAGAATAATTCCTCTTGCCCGACTAAATAGCTGAAATATTTTATCCGCCTTGTTCGTATTAAACATAGAACGGTCGATAAAATAACAAAGGAGAAAAAAATGAACAAAGGATTAATAATTGCGGGAGTTACTGCCTTTTCCGTGCTTGCCGGCGGTGCTGCTTTTGCCAAAACCTCGCTTGGAAACGTTAAAACACCAAGCGGCACAGAAGTTGCCAAAGTAGGGATTGAAGGAACGGTATCGGGCGTTAGTACAACCGGTAAAAACCAAGTGCAAGTTAAGGAAGCTGACGGCAAAACTTACAATGTTAAATTGGGGCCGCGTTGGTATGCAAATACCAGCGTTAAAGACGGGGAAAACATTAAGGTAGAAGGCGTTGAACATTCTGAGGGCGACATTTCTGCTTGGAAATTAACCAAGGGTGATGGAAGCGAAGTTACCTTAAGAACCGAAGCCGGCAAACCTGCTTGGGCCGGTCAAAGGGGACATGGCAAAGGAATGGGCCAGGGACAAGGAACCGGCTTTACAGATGCAAATGGCGACGGTGCTTGCGACCACATGCAAAACCAGTAAAACAGAAAAGAAAGTATGCGCTAGAAAAAAGCCCCCGTTCGGGGGCTTTTTTCTTTTCTAACACGACTTTCGCAGTTGAGCACAAAGCTTCATCTTTATTCTTCGAGCGAACCCCGGACTTTATCCGGGGGAAGTCGAGAAGTACCAAGCTTCAAGCCCGTCCTGAGCTTTGTCGAAGGGTTCTCCACCCTCTGCGAGGAGTCGAACAATAATGCCATGGTTTAGTGGGAAGGGAGTAAGTGCGATAGTCGTTTTGAAATAAAATGCTTAAGGCGTGCGTATTATTAATGTTAGGAGCCTTAATAAATGTTCTACAGCCGCATTCTAAAAGAATCTATAAGAAGTATAATCTCTCAAAAATCGAGATCATTTTTAACCTCCCTTGGAATAATTATCGGCTCGGCAACGGTAATTTTAGTTATCGACTTTGGCGAGGGAGCAAAACAAGATATTGCCAAGCAATTTTCTAACCTTTCCGTTACTACTATTTTTGTTAATGCCCCTTCCAGTTCCGCGGGCGTTAAGTCTAAAGTTAGCTATGAAGACGCCGAGGCTATAAAAAAAGAAGCTCAAAATGTTTCTTTGGCCGCTCCGGTAATAAGCGGAAAAGTAGCGGTAAATAGCGGCAGCAATTCGGTTCAGTTAACAGTTATAGGATCAACGCCGGATTTTCAAAAACTTTCAAATTTAAGCTTTTCTAAAGGAGATTTTTTTACCGAGGAGCAGGAAAAAGCCAAAAAAAAGGTAGCAGTGTTGGGAGCAACGGCGGCAGAAGAGTTGTTTGGCTTAAAAAACCCGGATGCGATCGGTCAAAAAATTATCGTCAATAAAAAACAATATGAAATTATTGGCATTGCCAACCTAAAAGGCGGTTCGTTTGGTCCGCTTACAATTGATGAAAGTATATTTATACCGTTTAAGGTAGCCGAAAATTACGTTTTGGCAGACGGGGGTAAATTGAATTTGAATATTTCCGCCAAGGACTTAAATTCAATCGAGCCCGCTATGGAAGAAATTGCCCAAATTTTAAGAAAAGAGCACGACATCAAACCGGGAGGGGTTGACGATTTTAAGCTAAAAGACATGGGAAGCAATGTGGTAGCCGCCAAGGAATCGGCCCAAACAATGGCTATTCTCTTAGGCTCGGTAGCGGCTATTGTTTTAATTGTGGGAGGCATCGGCATTATGAACGTAATGTATATCAACGTAACCGAACGAACAAGGGAAATAGGCCTTAGAAAAGCTCTTGGAGCCAAAGATAAACAGATACTCACTCAGTTTTTAATAGAGGCCGTGATCATTTCGGTTGCGGGCGGCCTGATTGGGCTTGGTTTAGGCCTTGGGCTTTTTCCTGTAGTCACCAAGCTTGGAGCCAAGATTGCCCATGCTTGGTGGGGAGTATTTGTGGCCATCGGTTTTTCGGTAGCCGTGGGAGTCTTTTTTGGCTATTATCCGGCCAAAAAGGCCGCCGGCTTAGACCCCATAGAAGCATTAAGATATGAATAAAGTTTAGAAAATTAAGGAGAAAAAAATGAACAAAAAATCAATTTTGATAGTAGCGAGTCTTGTAATTCTTGGCTTAGGCGGCGGTTACTATTATCTTAACAGCCAAAAAAGCACGACATCCGGAAGCGGCCAGGCCAAAGAGCAGGGTCAACCGGAAAGAACGGCCGAAATTAAGGGGAAAGTTAAATCGATTGAAGGAAACGAACTGGTAATTATTAACGAAATTTCTACCGAGCCGGAATTAACCGACGCCGAAAAAGCAGCCAAAAAATCCGAAAGACAAAAACTAAGCCAAGAAGAACGGCAAGCCTTAAAAGAACAGGAATCCACTACCCTAAAAAAAGAGGACGTGAAGGTAACAATTCCGGTTGGCGTTGCCATTAAAAAAGGGGTCGGCGATACTTCGGGAGCTTTGACAGACGCTGAAATGGCAGAGATTAAAATGGATGTTTATATTTCCGTGTGGATTCAAGACATAAATGAGAACCCAAAAACCGCCGAATTTGTAAAAATAAGAGGAACTAACTAATGAAAATACCATCAATTATTACAAAACATAAACTTAAAGCTTCGCTCGTTGTTGCGGTTTTAATCGCCGGCAGCGTTTATGCCGCCCAAAACAATGGTTCGGACAAAGCTCCTGAATTTAAAGAAGCGGCCGCAATTAAGGGCGATGTCGGCGTGTTTTTTGAAGCGGACGGCTTGGTAGAAGCCGAGAAAGCTGCCGTCAATTTTGCGCAGTCCGGAGTGCTTAAAGAAATTAAAGTTAAGGTGGGAGACAAGATAAATGCCGGGGACGCTTTAGCTGTCCAAGACACTTCCAAGTTACAATCGCAAGTTGATCAGGCCTGGGCTACATATAATATCAACTCCTCTAAGCTGGCGAGACTTAATCCGGATACCGGAGAGGAAGTCTTGATTAAAAAACAGGTCTTAGACGCTGCCCGGATTGCTTTGGACGCGGAGCGTGCTATTTACAGCGACGTGCTAGCCAAAAATGGTTTGGGAAGCAGCCAAGAAATTTCTGAAGCCGCCAAACTCAAAAAAGCTGAAAGCGATCTGGAGAGTACCCAGGCGCAGTTAAACCTAACCTTGGCTACCTACAAAGACGCTGAATACGGCGTTAATTCCGCCTGGGCTAATGTCCTGGCCGCTAAAAACAGCCTGGCAGACGCCTATCTTAAAGCAACAATTACGGGCACAATCACCGGCATCGAGGGCATTGTTGGTCAAACCGTAGGAGGCAGTCAACAATCTTCTTCTGCCTTTATTACCATCTCTAAGACGAATGCCTTAAGTCTTTCCAGCTATTTGGACGAAGAAGATATTACCAAAGTTAAAACAGGTCAGCAAATAGAAGCTGAATTTTCTTCTTTGGAAAAAACAGTAAAAGGCGCCGTTAGCTATGTTTCTCCGGTTGCCAAAACCGACCAAAACGGAGCCGTTTCCTACCAGGTAAAAATGAACTTAGAAAACACCGAGGCTGCCATTTTGGACGGCATGTCGGCCAACATAAAATTTATCACCAAAAAGGTAGGCCCGGTTGTTAAAGTGCCAAACAGCGCCGTAAAACAAGTTGACGGCAAAACCGTAGTTTCCATGTATGACGGCAGCAAGAACATAATTACCAAAGAAGTAGAAACCGGCTTTACGGATGGCAAGGATGTGGAGATTAAAAACGGTCTAGGCGCGGGAGAAAAAGTGCTAATTAAGGCAACTAAATAATGCCAATCATAATTGAAACCAAAAAATTGAAGAAAGATTATTTTTTGGGCGATATTAAAGTTGAAGTCCTAAAGGATATTTCGATTCAAATAAGTAACGGCGAATTTGTAGCCCTTATGGGGCCATCCGGCAGCGGCAAGTCTACTCTTATGAATGTATTGGGTTGTTTGGATAAGCCAAGCGGCGGCGAATATCTTTTAGAAACGGTAAATATTGAGAATCAATCAAATGACGACCTGGCACAAATTAGAAATCACAAAATCGGCTTTGTATTTCAAACATTTAACCTTTTGCCAAAGCTAACCACCCTCCAAAACGTAGCCCTACCCTCTCTTTATGGCGACACCGACCTTACCCATACTGCTAAAAAGTTATTAGAAAAAGTAAGCTTAAGCGATAGGGCCAATCACAAGCCAAATGAACTTTCCGGGGGTCAAAGACAAAGAGTGGCCATTGCCAGAGCTTTGCTAATGGATCCGCAAATCATTTTAGCCGACGAACCCACCGGCAACCTAGACAGTAAATCCGGCGCCGAAATAATGGAGATTTTTCACGAGCTAAACAAGGAAGGCAAAACCATCATAATGGTTACTCATGACCCCGATCTTGCCAAGCACGCCCACAGAACAATCTATTTAAAAGACGGGATGCTAGTTTAGGTTTAAAGACATGGGCCGCAAGCGTTAACTTCTTATGAGATATAAGCTGCCATGTTTTTAAAGTAGTACGGTGTTTACGCACTATATCCATCAATTTGTCATCCCGCACTTAGATGCGGGATCCATTCTTCCTGGATTTCAGATCCAGCCTTCGGCTGACAGGCAAGTCTGGAATGATACTGTAGTTACATAGAAATTTTACATAAAAATAGGGGCCTAGTGAGTAGATACACAATACGGTCTGACCCACGTGCAGTTTTCTTTGTGTCATTCCCGCGTAGGCGGGAATCCAGAGGGTATGGATACCAAATCGAGTTTGGAATGACAAATCTAAGGTCAATTTTTAACAATTTTATGAGGAGTTTGTAAAAGTGCACGTGGGTCAGCAATACGGTCTTGACATAAACCGTTTGCGGTGCTATAATATTCGGCAGTACATTAAGATTGTAATAATAGTGGGAGGGATTGGGAATGAGCGTTGATGACCAATTATTCAAATCGGATGGAACACTGTTAACAAATATTGACATTGCAATCCTCAAATTTTCGCGCAGATTGGCAACGGCCTTTTTGGATAAAGACGACGAGGAATTCAGTCCGGCTCTTGAACGAATGCTTAAGGCAGTTTGGGTGCTTTTAGGAGCTTCGAGTGTTGCTTTTTTAACTTCAGGGAAATGGATTTCTGCCATAGCGACAGGATTCTTTATCGCTATGTACTATATGCGATATCCTGAAAAACCGAGGTGCACAGGAGAAGGAACTGTTTGGCCCCTGGCTTTAAAGTTGCTGGCACTGCAAGGTCTTTTAATTCCGTTTGTTGCAGAAGCATATGCAATTGAGATTTATTTTATTGGTGATTCGCCTTTGGGTTTCATGTTTCTAGGCCTAGGAATACACTTGCGAATGATTACTATTTTTTACGTGAAAAGGTTAGGCAAGCGGCCACCGACCAAAAAACGCGCGCGGGTCCTAAAACCCGCGCTAAACAAAACTTAATCACAATCTCTCCCTTGAGGCGGCATAATTGCCGCCCTTTTTTATTTTTCGGTATCTCTGGAAACACCTCCGTAAAAATTTTTTTTTAACCTCTTTCCGTTATAAAAATCGAGCAAAAACGATAAAAAAAACCCGCCATTTGAGGCGGGTTTTCGAAAACAACTGTTTTTAGTTATTTGCTTGTTTTTCTGCGATATCGCCAATTACTGGCAGTTTGTATTTCTCGCCGTTATAAGCTTTGACCATAAGAATAATCCAAAGAATAAAGCCTATCAAACCGACAAAAGGCATCAAAAGCCATCCCAAAATCGGGATAAAGACCAACGTTTTCATCAGTATCGTCAATACTAAAAAGATACCGATTGATTGCACGGCATGGAATTTAATAACTTTGTTCTTTGGTTCTAAAAGTAAAAAAATGATTCCGGTAACCCAACCCAAAGAATAACAAAGCAAAGCTTCTACATTCTCATCTAAGCCTAATGCCGTTTTTTTATCTTTTCCTTGTTTTTCATCAGCCATAACATTAACTCCTTATTTATAATTATATTTTAATCATACCATAAAACTTCTTACAAGAAAAAACGGTAAATTTCTCTTCTGTGGCCAATTTTTAAAATTACTACTTCCATATCATTCACATCATAAATAATGTGGTAATTACCTACCCTAATTCTGAAACTTCCAAGCTTGAAGTCGGTGATTTTTTCACCGGCTAATAGCTTATTGTACTAATTTTTTGGATATTCTATTTTTTCAATGCCGTATCCATATTCTCGGTACCGAATTCTTGCAAAAACCTCTTCTTTGTACTTCAGATTATAATCTATGCCATGGAATACATATTTATCATTATTATCAAATCGTACTATTGTTATAGATTCACCATACGGTTCTGAATCAAAATCCCACTCCCGAACAACGCCTTCTATTTTTTTCCAAATTATTTTCGATATTTACGTGTATTGCACCAATAACTGAAGTAATATTTGCTTTACTGCCCTTTTCTTCCTCTTTAAACATTTCGGCCTTATGGAGAACAATATTAAAGCGTGTAAGTTTTCTATAAATATGTTTCCGAATATTCGAATTGACATTTGAAATTTGTCATTCGAGCTTTTCTGTTTACTGTTTACTGTTTACTGTTTATAATGTGCCCATGAAATTATTTATTACGCTACCCGCCTTTAACGAAGGTAAAATCATTGCCAAGGTTTTAAAAGGCCTTCCGTCAAAAATTGACGGCATAGACAAAATACAGGTTGTAGTTATAAATGACGGCTCAACAGACAATACACTGTCCGAGCTAAAGCGATTCCCAAAAGTAAAAGTTATAAGCCACATGGTGAACCGCGGTTTGGGCGCTGCATTAAATACCGGGTTTTTATATGCCAGAAAAAATGGCGCCGACATTTTGGTTACAATTGACGCAGACGGACAACACGATCCGAGAGACATTGAGAAAATTATAAAACCAATACTTCAAAAAAAAGCAGACACAGTTATTGGCAGCCGTCTTAAAAACCCAGAAGACATGCCATGGTACCGAATTATCGGCAATTTCGGTTTAAATTTGGCGACATATTTGTTTTTTGGAGCTTGGACAACCGATTCGCAGTCCGGCATTAGGGCATTTTCAGCCAAAGCCTTAAAGGTAATTAATATAAAATCGGACCGGATGGAAGTTTCTTCAGAGATCATAAGGGAAATCGGTCTTAAAAAGTTAAAAGTAGCAGAAGTGCCGGTAAAAGCGATTTATTCTAAATATTCCTTAGATAAAGGACAGAAAAACACAAACATATTTAATATCATTTTCAAGATGATTTGGAGAGGCTTTAATGATTAGCGGCGTTAAAATAATTACATTTTTATTTATTTTCTTTGCATGGTCCCGAATTGCCCTACGGGTGAAAAAAGGCGAAGCCAGAATTGCCGAACTTGTTTCCTGGTCAATTATCTGGCTGGTAATCGGCGTAGCCGCCATGTATCCGGGTACCACGGACAAGCTGGCCAAGCTTTTAGGCGTTGGCCGAGGCTTCGATGCCGCCGTCTTTTTTGCCATTTTAATCATCTTTTATTCCATTTATCGAATCTATTTTAAACTAACGCAGATCGAAAAAGACATCACCAAACTAACCAGAGAACTTGCTCTAAAAGAGTCGGAAAAGGAAGAATGAAAATCCTTTTTATTTCCAGTTTTTACAAACCCCATGAAGGTGGCGTTGAAAAGTATATCGAAAGTCTTGGTACTGCACTTGCTACTAGAGGTCAAGAAATTAATATTCTTTGCTGTAATACTGAATATGCGAAAAAAATTGAAAAGCACAAGCAATTTAAAATATACCGCCTTGATACCATCAACATATTAAATAATCAGTTTCCTCTGCCAAAACCAACCGCCAATAACTTTCGATTAATCAAAAGGCTTATAAAAGAATCTGACCTTGTAAATATTCATGTCCGCTTTTACCCGTTATCATTTTTATCTGCCATGATGTGCAAAATATACGGCAAAGGCTACTTTGCAACGGAACATGGAACTGTTCACACCAAGTTTACTAATCCCCTTTTTAATTTGACAGTTCGAATATGGGACCATACTTTAGGAGCATTAATCTTCGTTATGGCTGAACAAAAAATTGCAACCAGCAAAAAAGCCGCTGAATTTTTGCATCATCTTGGAAGCGGCAAAACAACAGTCATTCCCAATAGTATTAATCTTCTTCCTTTTGACGAAAAACGAAAAACGAAAAACCAACTGGTTTTTGTGGGACGAGTAATAGAACAGAAAGGAATTTTAGATCTAATAAACGTTTTTAACAACTTGGGCACCGAGTATAAAGATTTAAAATTAGTAATTATTGGCGACGGCCCTCTTAGAAAAAAAATTGATCAAATAGGTTATAAAAATATCATCTTAAAAGGAAATATTTCAAATAAATACATATTTTCCGAACTTAGAAAGAGCAAAGTTTTCATCAATCCCTCTTATTCCGAAGGTATGCCCACCACTGTACTTGAAGCCATTGCGGCAGGCGTACCCGTTATTGCCACAAACACCGGCAGCACCAGCGATATTGTAAAAAAATATCTTTTTTACCCCAGAGATCTTAAAGCACTAAAAGAATTGATTTTACATGTGCTCTCCAATAGAGAAGAAGCAATAGATATCGCCAAGGAGAACTACGAAAGAATAAAAAAATTTACTTGGAAAAACACTGCAGATAAGTTCTTAAAATTAGCGATAAATAGAAAAAGAGGCAAAAAGGTTATTTTTGTAAGGTCAAACCCCGTAAGCCCCGATCCCAGAGTTGAAAAAGAAGCCGCAGCTTTATCCAAAGAAGGTTTTGAAGTTTCTATTTTGGCCTGGGACAGAGAAAAAATGAACAAAAGACACGAAAAAAAATCATTCGGTTTTATTACGCGATTTCGATTATACGCGCCTTACGGCAAATTATCCGTCTTTTTTTATCTGCCAATATGGTGGTTTTATGTTTTCTTTTATTTGCTTCTCCATAAATTTGATGTTGTTCATGCTTGCGACTTAGATACTGCCCTACCTTCGCTAATTGCCGCTAAAATTAAACGAAAAAAAATCATTTATGACATTTTTGATTTTTACGCTGATTTTGTCCCTTTCTCAAAAGAAAGCCTTTTTTACAGGATGATAAAGAAAATTGATTTTTTTGTCATCAATCATTCCAATTCCGTCATTATAGTGTCCGACGAAAGAAAAAAACAAATTGCCGGTTCTAACCCACGCACTTTAATTATAATTTATAACAGCCCGCCAAAAATAGAAGTAATTCCAAGATTTATACCGAATAGAAATTTTAGTATTTTTTATGCAGGGATATTGGATAATAATCGAGATCTTGACACTTTAATTAGCGCAGCCAAAGATAATCCAAAAATACATATAACTATCGCCGGTTATGGCGAAAAATCAGAATATTATAAGCAAATCAAAATGGAAAACTATGAATTTTTGGGCAAGATAAGTTATCAAAGAGTACTAAAAGAAACTGCAAAAGCGGATGCCCTAATTGCCACTTATGATCCGAGTATTAGAAATCATAAATTTTCAAGCCCAAACAAGGTTTTTGAGGCTATGTTGCTAGGCAAACCCATTATAGTTGCCAAAAATACCGGAATTGATAAGTTAGTAACTAAAAAGGATTTTGGAATAATGGTTAAATATAATAATTTAAAAGACTTGAGCAATGCAATTAATCTACTTGCAACCAATAAGTCAATGTACAAGAATTTTGTTCAAAATGCCCTAAATTCATACCCAAATTATAGTTGGGAGAGAATGGCCAAAAGGCTTATAGATACTTATAAAAAGTTGGTGCAACAATGAAGCAATATATTATTTTTTCTGAAATTAACTGGGATTCTTTATGGCAGCACCCCCAAACTATTGCAGAAATTTTGGCAAAAAAAAATGCGGTTTATTTCGTCAACCCATCTTTTTCGAAAAAATCCAGTACTAACCAACTCAAAATAGGTAGTGGCAATTCCAGAATTCGAAAAGTAAAACTTATTTATAATAAAAAATCCTTTAGACACATAGGCTTAAGATATTGGCTAGGCCAAGAGCTTTATCATTTTAAAATATTAAGAGAGAATCACAAAGAATCTGAAGCAATTTTTCTATATTCCCCTTTTATGGAAATACTGGCGATTATATACGCAAAAATAAAAAAGAAAAAAATCATCTTTTTTTATGTTGATGACTATCCGGAACTAACTCAAAATAAATTGTTAAAAATTTATCTTAAAATTACCATTCCATTACTAATTCGGTCCGCTCACAAAACAATTTGCACCTCAGAAATTCTTTTTAAAAGAGCCTTAAAAATAAATGGTAACTGCTACTATATACCTAACGGTGTTGATTTATCAAAACTGACTAAATCGCGTAACGACGGCAAGACAAAAAAATTCACTTTAGGTTTTGTTGGAACACTAGAACCATGGGTGCAGGCTAGCGACCTAATATATCTAGCAAAAAATATGCCCGATATTAAAATAATCATTATTGGGTCCGGTTCGGAGTTGGAAAAAATAAAAACAAAGCAGGACAAATTTAAACTCAATAACATTGAACTTTTGGGCTTTATCCCTCACTCTAAGATTTTTCAATATATTGATACTTTTGATCTCGCCATCATACCATTTAAACTAACCGACCTTAGTCACTCAGTTTCACCTATTAAACTTTTTGAATACTGGGCAAGAAAAAAATGTGTCATTGCTACAAAAATGTCCGAGTTAACTAAATATGAAAATGAAATCTTTTTTTACAAGAGCAAGGGTAAGCTGTTAGAGCTAGTGAGATATTTGCAATCAAATCCTCTTATAATTACCCAGAAAGGTAAAGATGGTTACAAAAAAGTCGTCGTAGAACATGACTGGTCGGGCAACCTTCAAAAGAAGCTCCTTGATGCTATAAATAATGACTAACCTTTTTTAAAAACAGAAATTAATAAATAAGACCCCCAATACTTAGTCATAATTTTTTTATATCCGGGGATATGTTCTAATAAATTAGATAATATATATAATATTTTTATTGGTATAATGACGAGCGGATATGCTAATGATATAAATTCTAATTGTTCAGAAAATGCAATTTTATTTTCAAAAATTATATTTTTATCCAAGAAGCACAGACTTTCAATTGGTTTCTCGTAACCATATGTCCACTTGCCTGTTTCTTCCATTTTTGCCTTGAATTTTAAATAGATTTTGCCTTTTGTGGGAACAATAATAGCTATCTTACCGCCCCTCTTACATACTCTCCTCATTTCCTCATATATCTGCTTAATTTCTTTCTTATTAAAATGCTCGACAACGCCTGAATTCCAAACAATATCGAACGAATTATCGGCAAAAGGCATCTTAAATATATCACCAACAAAGAAATGGCCCTTCAATTTTTTTGATTTAAAAAAACGTTTACTAAACATTATTGCCTCGGGCGCAATATCCAATAGATAGGTTTTTCGTTCACTTGCACTTATTTTTGCAGAAATCTTACCGGTTCCGCTACCCGCCTCTAAAATTTTTTCACCCATATTAGATATTTTATAAATTTCTCTGAAAATCTTTGATTCTACCGGGTGATTTTTATTGAAACCGTAATTTGACTTCCATAGTTTTTGCCAATTTTTAGTACTAATTTTTCTTTGTCCCATTTCTTAAACCTCTTTTAGGAAATAAAAATACATGGTAAGGATTAATAATAAAGCTTCCGATCCAACGGTAACCCATGCAGCTCCAATAATACCAAAGGAAGGGATGACGTAAATATTTGTCACAATATTAAATATTGCAGCAGAAAGTACACTTGCCATGTAATATTTCTGCCTATCGTGTAAAATTAATAAATATGTAAATGGCTCCCTAGCTCCAATAAATAATAGGGAAATTGCTAAAATTATAAGTACATTCGCTCCCGCAATGTAAGAATTACCGTAAATTATATTCATAATGAATGAACTAAAAAAAAGAATCGCTGAAAATAGCAGTAAAGATGCAAAAAAAGTAGACAATAAATAATTTCTTATGAGGCGCGTATATTTTTTATTGTCTTTCATTTTGGCTAATTGTGGCATATAGGCAATGCTTATTAAGCTGATTAATGTAATAGCTAAAGATAAAAATTTATATGAAGCAGCATAAATAGCCGTCAAACTATCACTGTTTAATATATTTTTAATAAGAATTAAATCTGCAGAGGCATATATCGTTACAAATGCCCCTCCTAGTCCAATCGCCCATCCTCTTTTTATGAGCCTGGTTGAATCTGAAATGGTAACACTTTTTTTTATTTTTCGGCCACTGAATATTTTTCTATAAAGAATAACAACCAATAATAGGCTTGTAGCTAGATACGCCAGAATTAGAAAATCATATTTGCGCCATATAGTAATAGCAAGACAACCAAAGACTAAAAGGATAAAGCGCTCAAAGATTTTTAAAACAGCCTCGGCTTTCATCCATTCCCTTGCTTTTAATATAGCTCTTAGTAGCTCATTTATACTGTTTATTAGTAAATACACGAGTAAAATAAGGAATAAATAAAAAGGAATGCCGGAACTTTTGAAATGTTCAAATACTAAAAAGATCCCCATAAGCGCAAAAACTGCAAAAATACGTATATAAATTGATGAAAAAAAGTATTTCTCTTCAAGTTTGCTATCACGAGATAAGTCTCTTATAAATATTTGCACAAGCCCAAAATCAACAAGAGCACCAAGAAGAAATATTACTGATATTGCATAGCTAAATTTGCCGAACTCATCAATTCCCAGCATTCGGGCAGCAATCAAATTTAGAATAAAAATGAAAAAACCGCTTATAGCTTCTCCGGCAATGAGCCAAGAAGCGTTATTAATTATTTTTTTTGTCATATCATTTAATCATTAGGGGTCTAAGAGATTTCGATAAGTTAACCGGATTGTTGCTGGACTTTGCCATTTAACACATCCGAAAAGTAATTTATTTCTTCCAGTTGTTTGCTATTTGCCCATTTTTTTGCTTCGGTAAAGGAAGCAAGAGCTTCATTTTTCTTTTTGTCGTTCATGTAAAACTTGGCTAGCACCATGTAGCATTGAGCCCGGGTGGGTTTTCCTGATAATTTGATAGCTTGTTTAACATACCCCTCAGCCTTTGCTTTTTCGCCCACATACCAGTAGCCCTGCGAGATCTGCATGTGTATTATTTCGCTTTTAGGATCCTTTTCTAAAGCTTTTTTATAAGCATCTTCAGCCAATGCACGGTTTCCCTCTAATTTTTGAAATCCAAGTAAAATCGTACCATAATTTGTCCAACCTCTTGCGTTTAAGGGTTTTAAGTCAACTACTCTTCTGGCATGACTTAAGATCTTTCCGGCCTCATCTTTCTTCTCAATCATCTTCCTTTCATTGCTGGTATCGTTATCTGTTGCAAAATTCTGATAAGCATAATAACTGTAATAAAGATGATAATTATCATTTAAGGGAAAAAGGCTGACGGCCCGCTTCATATATTGAGCCGCTCTTTTTGGATAATCCGATTTGTCCGAATCTTTAAATCCGAGTCCATAATTATAATCCGCCACCCAATAAAACGTGCTTCCAATAATAAATATTCCCGAAATTAAAACAGCAGATGATAATGAGAATTTCCGGGTTAAAGAAAATTTCATCTCCTTGTTCATAGTCTTATAAGAAACGGTGCCGTAAATAATAAAGACAAAGGCAGCCATCATCCATGGCAAAAACATTGTCGCAATAGAAGCAAACAAAAACATATTGAAGCCAAAAAACAAGAACATTGACACAATAGAAAATCCAAAGAACAGTTTATGCTCTGTTTTTAAGCCTTTAACCAGTAAGTAAAATATAAAACCCCACCACAATAAATATCCGGAAAGCCCTAATATGCCGTCCATTGCAAAATAATCTATTGGCTCATTGTGGACATTGTTGGTATTTGTATTATCATCCCAACCCTCAAACGGAATTTTTTCTCTTATTTTTGGCAGAAAGTAAGATATTGTTCCCGGACCGGTGCCGGTTAAAAGATGTTCCTTGCCATTTTCTATTCCCGCTTTCCAACCCCAGAAACGCTGCACATTAGAAGAATTACTCGCAAAATCGATAATACTACCTTTGCCCAAATTATAGGTTAAGCCTACTCCCATCACTAGCAATACACTTAGACCTAAGAGAATCTTCTTCTTATTATTTTTAATTAAATTTCCAATCCTTATTTTCTTTCCAATTCGCGGCCACATAAAGAAAGCTAAAAGCGATAATATTGAAAGAGCAAAAAGAACATTTCCGGCAGTGCTTTTTAAGAAAATTTCCTGCATTCCTTGGGGTAAAAGTCTAAAAATTGCATATGCACCGGAGACAATTGCAAACCCAAGCGCTAATTTAATTTCCGGTTTTTTTTCTCTTAAATAGTAGTAAAACGAAAAGGGATAAACAAATAACAAGTAGGACAGTGTAATGTCTGAGTTCTGTAGCATACCATTTGCACGTCCCGATTCAAAAGCGATTGCATCGCCAACAAAAAATAAGCCCAAAACCTCTAAAATTGCTTGAAGAGA
Organism: candidate division CPR2 bacterium GW2011_GWC2_39_10; assembly: GCA_000993275.1. Classification (GTDB taxonomy): domain Bacteria; phylum Patescibacteriota; class CPR2; order CPR2; family CPR2; genus GWC2-39-10. Next base: position 18,341 of record LBVV01000008.1, read on the forward strand.
AATGATGCCTGCAATAATGACTACTACTTTCAAAAACCTGTCGATATCCTCTTTGGCGGGCTTACTTAAAATAATTATGAAAAATAATAAAATACACAAGAGAAAGGCCAAAAATCCGGTATGGAAATGCGGATACATTCCCACAAAACTTACTAATCTGTCTACGGAATTTATGACGGCCAGAAGTATTGATAGTGCAAAAACCCCTAAAAATAAGAATTTTTTTGAAAATGGCACCTCAATTTTTTTCTTTAGGTAACCAATTGCGGCAACCATAATTAAGGAAAAAATAATAATTACACTAAGAAAAAATTTTGGTGACTCCACGCCGAAAAATGTCTCCGACCTTAAAAACGGCAGCAAAAACAAAAAACCCATCCAACCAGATTGTAGAAAATTCTTAAAAAAAGCTTCTTTTTTTTCGGCTAGCTCTTTTCGTCTTTTATGAGATATTTTTCCTTTTCGTGCCATACTTAGTCCTTCCTGTTGGTTGCAAACGGATTGTACAACAGTTTTTAAAAAGAGTTAATAACAATTTTAAAATGACTTTATCCTTGCTATAATATTGTCGCTTATGGTTAAAAAAAGTTTTAACAAAATACCGCGAAAATATCGGATATTTCTGATGTCGATTTTAGCTTTTACAACTATTTGTTTTATTTCTTTCACCATTTATTTTAAGTATTATGGCGTACTGCCCGATCCCTTAGCGAACCTTTTGGATGAGGTGCCAGCCCCCAAATCCGGCGACCGTATTTTAGTTTTCTCCCCTCATCCCGACGACGAAACTATTGCCGCCGGTGGTTTTATCCGTGAGGCAATTTTAAAAGGTGCAAAAGTGAAAATTATTTGCATCACAGACGGCAACAAACGCAAACTTAAAGAAACAAGATATGGTGAGCTTAAAAAAGTTTCCGGCATTATTGGCGTTGATGAAAAAAATATCAAGTTCTATGATTTCCCAGACTCAAAACTTAAAGATTACAAAAGCGAACTTTATAAAAAAGCAAAGCTAGATATTGATGAGTTTAAACCAACCATTACTTTCAGTCCGCTATCAGAAGATAGTCACTTGGATCACAAGGCAACAGCCGAGACAATTGACGAAATTTACTCTCTCCCAAGTTATTCAAAAATTATAAAATACCGTTATCTGGTGCATTTTCCATACTGGCCGCGCCCCCAGGGGCTTTACCCTACAAAACACATGCTGCCTCCGGTTAAATTGATGAATGCCAAATACAAATGGCAAAAAATCTACCTTGATACAGACACCCTCGATAATAAGACAGAAGCTGTATTGCAATATAAGTCGCAGTTAAAAATGGTGCTGCCCAGAATTTTACTTCAAAGTTCAATAAGAAGGAATGAATTGTTTGTGATAGAATAAACAAATGAACATCATACCCGAACTAGGCGAACAAATTGATTTTATTGGACAATTCGGTTTTGCCGGTATTTTCATCATGTTTTTTTTAGAAAATATGGGCATTCCTTTGCCCACTATTGCCGCCGTACTTTTACTTGCAACTTATGTTAATACCGGCAAGTTAAGTTTTTCGATGGCCGTATTATTTGCGATTTTTTCTAAGTTTTCAGGCTCCGCAACTTCTTATGCCTTAGCTAGAACCGGCGAAAGCTTTTATGCCAAAAAAATGGAAAAAAGAGACACAGTTTTACATGCCCAAAAAAGATTAAATAAATGGTTTAATCAATATGGCGCCGTGGCCATATTGGGTGGCCAACTCGTCGGTTATGTTCGTCCTTTTACATCTATGATTGCCGGCTTTGCTAGAGTGCGATATAAAGCATTTGCCACTTGGACATTAATTGGCCTCACATTTATGACAATTTTGGAACTCAAGGCAACTCAAATTGTATTTTATTGTTGGGAGCATTACCCCGAGTACCAAAATCTGCTTTCTTTAATCTTATTCTTCATCAGTTTTGGCTTCTTTTTTTACATCGGCTATAAATTAATCTACAATATAATTAAACGTAAGAAGAGGGAAAAACATGAAAAAAATAAGTGAAATTAGGAAGAGTTTTTTTGGCGACAAATATGTAATTTTTGCACCCAAAAGAAGCCTCAGGCCTCACAAGATTTCCGAAGAAGAAGCCAAAAGAAAAGAACAGTTTAAGGAAAATTGCTTTTTTTGCCCCAGTCCGAACGAAGAAAGAGCCATTTACCAAATTGACGCTAGCGGCAAATGGCTGGTGAAGGTGGTGGAAAACAAGTTTCCCGCTCTTTCATTATCCAACCCAAAAGCCTATGGCAAACAAGAAATTGTTATTGATACTCCTAACCACGGTGAGGATTTTTGCGATCTTTCCCCGGAACACATAAGAACCATATTAGACGTTTATGCCGCCAGAATAAAATCTATAAACGAGTTAGAGAACATAAATTATGTTCAGGTGTTTAAAAATGACGGCGGTAAAGCCGGGGCTTCTATCCCCCACGCACATTCGCAAATTATTGGCCTGGAGTTTATTCCCCACCACATGATGACCGACACCTTGGCCATGGATAAATATTTCTGCGAGAAAGGCAGTTGCGCGTACTGCGACATCATTCATAAAGAACAGAAGGAGAAAGAACGAATTGTGTTTGAAGATGCTAATGTTGTGGCCTTTTGTCCATGGGCATCTTCCTCGCCCTTTGCCTTGTGGATACTGCCAAAAGCGCATAAAAATAAGCTTGAAGACCTGACGCCTGAAGAGAGACTTTCGGTGGCCGAAGCCTTAAAGCTTGCCACATCAAAATTAGATAAAGAGGAAATACCGTATAACTTTTTTATTCACGATTCCCTTCCCCATAACGATCATCACTTTAGGCTGAAGATAGCCAGCCGCATGAATGTTTGGGGCGGCTTCGAGATAGGATCAGGCGTAATAATAAATCCAGTATTCCCCGAAGATGCAGCCATGTTTTATAAAGGCTAATGCAAATAAAGCACTAATTTCTAAATCCTAAATACTAAACAAATCCAAAATCTTAATTTCTCAAACGTTTTGAATTTTGACATTAGATTTTATTTAGTATTTGGTGCTTATTATTTAGAATTTTTGTACTAAAAAACACCCTCCCCTAGCCCCTCCCACAAAGGAGGCCTGTCACGGCCGCCAAGGCGGAGGGATAATAGGAACAAGGGTGTTTTTTTGTTTTTCTATTTCGGCAAATTCTTTCTAAATCTCTGCAGGATATCTCTGGCAACGTCTTGTCCGCCAAAGCCAAAGGCAATAGCAAAAGCGGCAGTAAAGCCGTAAACTAAGCCTTGAGTCATAACATCTAAAATGTTTATTCCGACTATTTCAATTTTGTTTAGAGCAAGAAGGAAAGCAGCAATTACAACAAGCCATCTGGCCATGTCGGCCAAAAATCTGGATTGTTTTGCTTTTAGGGCAGCTGTGATACCTTCAACGGCTCTTGATAGAAAGTCAGCGGCTACAACACCAATTAGTATTATGACAGCAGCTATTATCACTTTGGGCAAAAAGTTGACTATATCAGAAACAGGACTTAATGTCCCATCCGAGATATTTAATGCCCCTAGCGCCGGCAGTAAAAATGCGATAATAACAATCCACTGAGCTAAGTCGCCCAAGAACTCGATAATATCAAATTTAGCCGGATAAACAGCTTTAAGGCCTAACTTATCAATATAAGGCTTTAAGTTAAGCGCTTTTAAACCTCTAACAATTAGAGTTTGCACTGCCCAACCAAAAAGTATACCAAGCAAAATTATGACTACAAACGTAAATACGTTAGGAATATAGTCAATTACCCTTTGTAAAGAACCTGAAATTTGATCTGCGGCATCTGTCCAAGAAATGGTATTCATTATCTTCACCTCCTTTCTATCTAGACTCGAGGGCAATAATTTCCCTCTAACCTATTAAATAGCGAGCTAAGGGCTTCATGTCAATAGAATTATAAAAGCTACATAAAAGCAAAAGCTGCCTTGCCGTTTGTTAGATGCTCATTTTTATACGTTTTTCTCCCCATAAAAGGGCCACGGCCTCTTTAAAAAGAGAGATTTATTTTTATATGTCGGCACCAACTCGCACAAGGCAGGTTAATGTTTTCACTATAAATAATTAGGTCAAAATAAGCATTGGCCAATATGTAAATTTTTTTATTTATAAGACTTACACATCAGTATCCAGAAAACCTCCATTTTATTCTTCGAGCGAAGTGCAACGAAGCCCTGAAGTTACATTAATGTAGTTCTCCACAAGGTCGAACAATATTGAAGTTCGTAATGTCCTATTTGACTATTTTAGAGAGGAAAGCATGAGGCCAAGCTTAATTTGCATAGCTCCATTAAATGACCGCGGATCCAGCTTAATACTTTTCTTTACCTTATCAAGACGATAAATGAGAGTATTTCTATGGACATGGAGCTCGTCCGCCGCTTCCGTTAGATTCATCCCGTTAGTAAGGAAAACATCGACGGTTTTTTTAAGTTCCGCATCATCCAAAAGCGGTTTTAATAATTGGTAAGTCAAGTCCGATTTGCGCTGATGAGAAATAGGCGCAAGACTAATAAAAATTCCGACATCCAAGATATGGTAAAGTTTGCCCGGTCCCCAAATTTTGCAACCAATTTCCAAAGCCAGCTTTGCATCATTAAAAGAATTTTTAAGACCTTCGAGGCCGGGATAAAATTGACCGACACCTACCGTGACATCCTCTATTCCGGTAATTTCCTTTAATTTATCCATAAAATATTCACCTTTACTCTTGAAAAACCGAGTTGAGTTTTCTGTCGTAATTTTATTTCCCCTAATCCCTTTTAAAAGTAAAAACGAATTGTTGCCAAAATAAACCGGCACATTTTGATCATTATCTTCGAAAGCTTTTCGAATATCCGTCAAAATCTTTGAAATATGTTCTTCAAATTTGGCCATTTTCTCTTCCCCGGATAGCTTCTGCAGGGATGAAAGAAAATTTTCTTCCAAACCCTTCACATAACCCAAAATTACAGCCTGGTTAGCTTTAAGATTGATTCGCAAAATATCTGCTTGGTCGTAAATTTGATTTTCTTCCGTTAAAGTGTCTTCCAAAAGCACTTCTCTTATAAACCCCGCCCTTGCCCTATCAATAGAATAAATCCGAGAAAGCAAGATCTCTTGATAAATTAGAACTTCCGATAGCCCCCGAATAAGGTCTAGGGTATCCTTTTTAATCTCTTTAAAGGCGCCCTCTATGCCAACCGCCCCAATTACCTGACCTTCATATGTGAGGGGCGACCAGGTCGTATAATCATCGTCCTTTTCTTCAATTACGCTTTTTCGCAGAATCGACTGATAGGCATAAAGGTTAAAATCGCCGGTTCTGCCTCCAATTATAACCGACCCCTTTTCGTCGGTTATAATTATTTTCTTTCCCAAGATCTGCTTGGTTTTTTCGGTTATTTGTTTGGCAACATCTCTATTTAGGTTCATTTTATCACCACCTCGCTGTTTATTGAAAATTGGTTAAATAACATGGCAAGCTTTAATTGGACCGCATCCTCAAAATTTCGAGGATCCAACCCCAAATTTTCAGTAATTTTATCCAACCTGTAAACCAGGGTATTTCGATGAATTTTTAAAATTTTGGACGTCTTGGTTAAAGACATGTTGGAATCCAAGAAAACTTCTACAGTTTTCCCCATTTCTTCATCTTTGGCTATTTTTTTTAACATCTTTTGAGAAAATTGAAGGTTCTTTTCGTTTAGACCCGAAAGAAGCGGCGCCACCACCCCAAAATCGTTAATGTTAAAGACCTTTCCGCTTCCCCAAAGTTCTTCACCAAGTTCGGAAGCAAGGTAAGCTTCCTTAAAAGAGTCTTTAAGCCCTTTTATGCCATGATGATAGGAACCGACGCCGATTGTAACATTGCACCTTAATTCATCTTTAATAATTTGATGGATTGTCTTTAAGGTAGTTTCGAAGTGAAGGGCATTCTTTTTTTCTTCCTTCCTCTCTCCTAAATCCTTTAAAACTACGAACAAATTTTTTCCGAAATAAGCAATTACATTACTGTTTAGCCTCGTGTAAAAAGAATCAAAACCTCTTTTGATACCTTTTTTGTAGCGCCCCAATATTAATTCTTTGTCCTGCATGGACAAGTCATCCTTAAAAAGCTCTTCTTTTTTCTCTCCGTCAATTAAAACCGTAAGGACAATTCTGGGATGCGTCAAATCGATATCAAAAATCCTAGCTTCGGCTTGCGCAATATCTTCGTCTAAATTATCGTTATTTAAAATGTCGTAAATTAATTTGTCCTGCCGCTGATCTTTGGAGCTAATGTTTTCGGACATCTCAATTTGATTAATTAAAAGCTCTACCATGGATTTCACGGCCGTGGCCAATGGCTTAGCAACCGACAAAGGCTCGTCAATTTTAACAAAACCGCAGACTGATCCATTTTGATATACGGGAAAAATGGTGGGATCTTTCGAAATCTCATAAATTTTAGTTCTATTCGCCGGATAGGTACTGGCGAGATAATTACCTTTTTTGTCAATTAGCACAATCTTTTTAGAAATTATCGGAGTAATTTTCTGGGCGATTATAGTGCTTACGCTTGAATTTAACATTGGCTACCCTTTCAAAAGTTTAATTCATTTGTTAATTTGCACAAATTTTAGCATTATTTTAATATTTGTTCAAGCATTACCGGAATAGATAGGAATCAGGAACCAGGAAACAGATAACAGTTAGCTAGCCCTCGCTTCCCGAATAGACATTCCCGTGAAAACGGGAATCCAGAAAATAGATTCCGGATCACTTGATTTGTTTTTTTAATTGAAAGTCCGGAATGGGCATAATGCTTAAAAAGTGTTGCTACTTTAGGTCAAAATATGCCTTCCAATAAATAAATTGGAAGAGATGATCTTCTGTAAGTCCATTAT
>LBVV01000009.1 GCA_000993275.1 candidate division CPR2 bacterium GW2011_GWC2_39_10
GGGAACTCAGCTTACCATGAGAACCTTCCATACCGGCGGTGTGGTGGGTCTTGATATTACCCAAGGTCTTCCAAGGGTTGAAGAATTATTTGAGGTCAGAAACCCTAAGGGTGAAGCTGTTCTGGCCGAACTTGAAGGTAAGGTCTTGATTAAAGAAGGCGAACACCGAAAAACCATCAGAATTATTTCTGATGCAATCGAAGAAGACAGCTTTAATATTAAAGATATGACTGTTGAAGTGAAAAGTGGCGATAGGGTAACGCCAACTACTGTTCTTTTCACTAAAAACGGCAAAAAACCCGTTAAGGCTAAAAATGCCGGAAGTGTTCGAATTGATGGTGACAAGCTTTATGTTGCTAAAGACGCCGAAGCTAAAGAATACGAGGTTCCGTTGCAAACCACAATGAAAGTTGAAGACGGCGAGAAGGTAGAAAAAGGTCAACCGCTAACTGAAGGTTCCTGGAATTTGCAAACCGTTTTAAAACTTCTAGGCGAAAGAGCAGTTCAGGAATATGTAATTGCTGAAGTAAAACAAATTTACGCTTCGCAGGGGCAGTCCATTAACGATCGCCACATAGAAATCATTGTTAAGCAGATGTTCTCCAGATATCAGGTAGAAGATGGCGGAGATACTTCTCTTACTTCCGGTCAAATTGTGTCAAAATATATGTTTGAAAAAGAAAATGAAGCCGCAAAAAATGCTGGCGGCAAAGAAGCTGACGCACAAAAACTGCTGCTGTCTATTACTAAAGTTTCATTGTCAACAGATTCGTTTTTATCCGCAGCTTCATTCCAGGAAACATCAAGAATCTTAATTGACGCGGCTACCAGAGGAAAAATTGACGAGCTAAGAGGTCTTAAGGAAAACGTCATTATCGGTAAACTAATTCCGGTTGGTACAGGATTCAGACACAAGAAATATTAAATCAAAATGCAAAATGCAAAAGTCAAAATGATAAATAAAAATGTAAAATGTATTAATTCTTTTTGGATTAGTCTCTATCATTTTGATTTTTGATTTTTGGCCTTTGCATTAGCTTTCAGTCAAACCTTTGACTGCGACAAAAAAACGTGTTATAATTTTCTAGTAAAAAATTCATGCAAGGAGCAAATATGCCCACAATTTCACAGTTAGTTCGAAAACCAAGAAGAAAAGTGGTTAAAAAATCTAAAACACCGGTACTTAGCAAATCAGTTAATGCCTTAAAAAACCGGTCAAGTGAAGTAAATTCGCCATTTAAAAGGGGAGTGTGTCTTAAGGTATCAACTACTACTCCCAAAAAACCAAACTCAGCGCTTCGAAAAATCGCAAGAGTTAGGCTAACAAACCAAATGGAAGTTACCGCTTATATTCCGGGAATCGGCCATAATCTGCAGGAACACTCTGTTGTCTTAATAAGAGGCGGAAGAGTTAAAGACTTGCCGGGTGTAAGATATCATATTGTTCGAGGTTCTTTTGACACCTCCGGAGTTGCTAACCGCAAACAGGGCCGATCAAAATATGGAGCCAAGAAGGGATAAGTTAATCAGTTAAATAGTTAAATAGTTTTAAAACTAATCAACTGCCCAACTAACCAACTAACGATGAAGGAGTTAATATGCCACGAGATCCTAGAAAAGTAGAAAAAAGAGATATTGAACCGGACCTAAAATATAACAGTATTTTGGTTACCAAATTTACCCAGAAAATGATGTGGGATGGCAAAAAAACATTGGCTTTTAATTTGCTTTATAAAGCCCTGGATATTCTAGCTGAAAAAACCAAGAAAAAACCGTTAGACGTTTTTGAGCAAGCCATTAAGAATGTTTCTCCGGTTTTGGAAGTAAAATCCCGAAGAATTGGCGGCGCTAATTATCAAGTTCCAATAGAGGTCAGAGGAAATAGAAAGCTTGCACTAGCAACAAAATGGATTCTAACTGCAGCAAGAGCAAGGAAGGGAATGTCTTTTGACAAGGCATTGGCGGCAGAGTTATTGGATGCATATAATAATACCGGCGTGTCTATAAAGAAAAAAGAAGATACGCACAAGATGGCGGAAGCCAATCGGGCCTTTGCTCATTTGGCAAGATACTAAATAAATTTTTAATTCCCAATTCTCAATTTTCATTGAATTTACAATGACTCAATTTTCAAATGAAATATCTTGGGAAGGGGTTTGAAAATTAAAGACTTTAACATTTATTGAAAATTAGAAATTAAAAATTGAAAATTCAAAGCTAGCTTTGCTAGATCAAGTTTCAAAAAATTAAGGAGAGTTATGGCAAGGGAATATAGTCTCGAAAATACTAGAAATATTGGCATAATTGCTCATATCGATGCCGGTAAAACCACCGTTACCGAGGGTGTTTTATATACTACCGGTATAGTTCATAAAATCGGTGAAGTTCATGAAGGCCAGGCTACTATGGACTGGATGGAGCAGGAGCGAGAGAGGGGAATCACCATTACTTCTGCTGCCACCACTTGTTTTTGGCAAGGCAAAAGAATTAATATTATTGATACTCCCGGACACGTCGATTTCACCGTTGAAGTTGAACGGTCTCTTCGTGTACTTGATGGTGCTGTTGTTGTTTTTGACGGGAAAATGGGCGTCGAGCCTCAATCTGAAACTGTCTGGCGCCAAGCCGACAAATATCAGGTCCCGCGAATCTGTTTTATAAATAAAATCAATCAAACCGGCGGGGATTTCTATAAATCTTTAGACTCGGTTAAAGAAAGACTTTCCGCCAACGCTTTTCCGCTTCAGCTGCCAATAGGTTTCGAGCAGCAAATGAGGGGAATTGTCGATTTAGTTGAGCTTAAAGCTTACACATATAAAGACTATAAGGATAAGGAATTAACGGAAGAAGAAATTCCGGCTGATATGAAGGAAAAAGTTGAGCAGTATCGCCATGAGCTTTTAGAAAAAGCCATTGAAGCAGATGATGCTTTGCTTGAAAAATATCTTGGCGGTGAAAAAATTACCACCGAAGAATTTAAATCGGCAATTCGAAAATCGGTTCTTAACGGTGATTTTTACTTAGTATTGGGCGGCGATGGAAGAGGCGTTATCGTTCAAACTCTGCTTAATGCGGTTAATGATTATTTGCCAAACCCGCTTGATGTTCCGCCGGTAAAGGGTACGCATCCAAAAACCGGAGAAGAAATAGAAAGAAAAGCCTCCGACTCCGAACCTTTCTCGGCACTTGCCTTTAAGATTGCCGCAGATCCTTTTGTCGGCAAACTTGCTTTCTTTAGAATTTATTCGGGAATCTTAAAATCCGGCTCATATGTTTTAAACTCCTCAACCGGACAAAAGGAAAGAATCGGCCGAATACTTCGAATGCATGCAAATCACAGGGAAGACGTTCCCCAAGTTTATGCCGGAGAAATTGCAGCGGCCGTAGGTCTTAAAAAAACTACAACCGGCGATACACTCTGCGATATTGACAAACCGATAATTTTAGAAAAAATTATTTTTCCGGAACCGGTTATTTCAGTTGCAATTGAGCCGAAAACCAAAGCCGATCAGGAAAAAATGGGCATCGCATTATCCAGACTTGCTGAAGAAGACCCAACCTTTAGAGTAAAAACTGATGAAGAAGTTGCTCAGACTATTATTGAAGGTATGGGCGAACTTCATTTGGAAATTATCGTTGATCGAATGAAAAGGGAATTTAAGGTTGAAGCTAATGTTGGTAAACCCCAGGTTGCTTACAAAGAAACCATCCGAAAATCAACCAAAATTGAAGGTAAGTTTATTAGACAATCCGGCGGACGCGGTCAGTACGGTCATTGTTGGTTAGAGTTAGAGCCGAATGAATCCGGAAAAGGTTTTGAGTTTATAAATAAAATCGTTGGCGGCGCCATTCCCAGGGAATATATTAATCCAATCGAACAGGGCGTTAAGGAAGCAACAACTAATGGCGTTGTTGCCGGATATCCGGTAGTAGATGTTAAAGTTACCCTGTATGACGGCTCTTATCATGAGGTTGACTCGTCCGAAATGGCCTTTAAAATTGCCGGTTCCATGGCCCTGCAGGCTGGCGTCAAACAAGCCGATCCGGTCATTTTAGAACCAATTATGAGGGTGGAAGTTACCACCCCTGAAGATTTTATGGGCGACATTATGGGCGATTTAAATTCCAAAAGGGGACGAATTCAGAAAATGGACGAAAGAGCCGGCGTCAAAATTGTTGATGCTCTTGTTCCGCTTGCCGAAATGTTTGGTTATACAACCACATTAAGATCAATGTCGCAAGGACGTGCTGCATCTACAATGGAATTTGATCATTACGCTGAGGTTCCAAGAAACATAATGGAAGAAATAATCGGAAAAAGAACAACAGCAAAGTAATAAACAATAAGCAAGAAACAATAAACAAAAAAGCCTCGAAAGGGGCTTTTTTGTTTCTTTCGTCATTGCGAAGGAGCGAAGCGACTGCGGCAATCTCATGGGAACACGATTAATGTCTCAGCCAAAGGTTGATCCGCCCTGGAGCGAGACAGGTCTTGGGCGGAAAATGCCAAATTACAAATAAGAAATATCAAAAAAGTATTAAGAATTGGAATATAGAATTTAGAATATGGTTTTTCTGCTTTATGCCATATTCTTTATTCTCGCAAGTATTTGTCATGTAACTGCTCACAATCGTCATTGCGAACGATCCGGCAGCCGCCGGAGAGTGCGGCAATCTTGTTTCAAGCAGAGGAGATTGCTTCGTTTCACTCGCATTTGTCATTTTCAGCGCTTTTTTGTTCAAAATTCCAAAAAATTGTCTTCATGGGAAGTATTTAAACTATCTAATCTAACCTACATTGATCTATTAAAGTTTATTATTATGAAAATGTAATTTTTGAAGCTATAAATTTAGTACCTTAACAGTGCTTGATCATTGTGGTCTAAAACCTGCAGGTTTAGCGGGGCCAAGCTTTAGGAACTCGAGAAGAGTTCCTAAAGACAGCTCATTACATAAAAAAAGGGGGGCAAAAGAAGTCACTACAAAAGGAGCCATAGCTGGCTTCTTTTGTTATTTCTAACAAAATACTTGCAAAAAAAGAAAAAAGTAGGTATAATTTTTAAAGTTAGTGGAAGAGTAAAGTCGTCCACGATTTAATTTGTAGACCAACACTAAACTTAAACAAAACCTATAAAAAGAAAGAAAGGAAAATATGGCAGAAAAATTTCAAAGAAATAAAACCCATGTCAATGTTGGTACAATTGGTCACGTTGACCATGGAAAAACCACACTTACTGCTGCTATTACCCACGTACTTGCTAAAAAGGGTCTAGCTAAAGCAGAGAAATACGAAGATATCGATAATGCCCCCGAAGAAAAAGAAAGAGGCATTACTATCGCAACTCATCACTCTGAATATGAATCAGAGAAAAGACATTATGCTCACGTGGATTGTCCGGGTCATGCCGACTATGTTAAAAACATGATTACCGGTGCAGCCCAAATGGACGGTGCTATTTTAGTTGTATCTGCGGCTGACGGGCCAATGCCTCAGACCAGAGAGCATATTCTTTTAGCTCACCAAGTTGGTGTTCCACATATGGTTGTTTACATGAACAAAACCGATATGGTTGACGATCCAGAATTAATTGACTTGGTAGAAATGGAAATTAGAGAGCTTCTATCCAAATACGAATTTCCCGGTGATGACACCCCAATTATTAAAGGATCAGCCCTAAAGGCACTAGAGGGCGATAAAGACGCCGAACAGTCAATTCTGGACTTAATAGATGCCGTAGACTCTTTTATACCGGATCCAAAACGAGAAATCGACAAACCTTTCTTAATGGCAGTTGAAGATGTTTTCTCAATTAAAGGACGAGGTACAGTTGCTACCGGAAGAATTGAAAGGGGCAAAGTTAAGGTTAATGAAGAAGTTGAAATAGTAGGTATTCACCCAACCAGAAAAACAGTTGTAACCGGCGTTGAAATGTTTAGAAAACTTTTAGACGAAGGTTTCGCCGGCGATAACGTTGGACTACTACTTCGAGGCGTTGAAAAAGACGACATCGAAAGAGGCCAGGTTGTTATCAAGCCGGGCTCTATTACTCCTCATACAGAATTTGACAGTGAAATATATATTCTAACCAAGGATGAAGGCGGACGACATACCCCTTTCTTCAAGGGTTACAAACCTCAGTTTTATATTAGAACAACTGACGTTACCGGTGAAGTTACTTTACCTTCAGGTGTAGAAATGGTTATGCCTGGCGATACGGTTAAATTAGGAATTAAGTTAATTGCTCCAATTGCAATGGAAGATGGAATGAGATTTGCAATCCGCGAAGGTGGTCGAACCGTAGGCGCCGGAGTAGTAACTAAGATCATAAAATAAGGTAAGTTTTTAAGGAGTAGGAACTTTGACAGCACAAGCAAAAACCCCAGAAAAGACGAAGCAAAGGATAAGAATCAGGCTAAAAGCTTATGACCATAAGATTATTGATGAGTCATGTAAGCAAATTATTGAAACTGCGGCAAGAACAGGCGCTTTGGTTGCCGGACCGGTACCGCTTCCAACTCAACGGAATGTGATTACGGTTATCAGATCTCCGCATATCGATAAAAATTCCCGGGAACAGTTCGAGATGAAAACCCATAAAAGGCTGATTGACATCCTTGATCCCGCTCCAAAAACAATAGATTCCCTAATGAATCTAAACTTACCGGCCGGTGTAGATATCGAAATTAAGATGTAGATAAATTAAGATGTAGATAACAAAAAAGAGTCAGGCAGTTGCCAGACTCTTTTTTAATGTCAAATGTCAAATTACAAAATATTTAGTTATTGGCATTAATTAATATCATTTGGTGGTTATTTTTTTTGTTTTAATCAAACGATTGCGATTTTGCTTTTTGCTTTATATACTTATGATATAAATAAAAGAGGGTGAAATGTTTTCTAAAATAAAATCCGGTTTTAAGTCGCATAAAAAATTAGTTGTTATTCTATTTTCGTCTTTTTTAATTTTAGGGCTATCGGGCGGAATTTATTATTTTGACTATTTTAGAGATTCCATAAGTCCGAACATAATATCTAAAAAAAAACCTACTCCTACTCCAAAACTTGAACCATTAAAAGTATCGGATAACAATCTTAAAAAGTTTTCTTCCTGCAGCACCTTAACTAGCGTTTTTGAAAACAGAAAAAAAGAGCAGCAAAACAGACTTATGGAATTTGCTGCAACGGCACCCGCAGATCCTCCGGGCAAGGGCGGCGGAGGCGGCGAATATTCTGAAACCAATGTTCAGGTTGAGGGTGTAGATGAGGGAGATATCGTTAAAACTGATGGTGATTATATTTACACTATTGTTAAAGAGAAGGCCATTAAAATTGTTAAGGCCTTGCCTGCTAACAATATTTCGCTGTCTTCAACTATTAATTTCCCCGACAATTATGCCGTAAAAGAGTTATTTTTAGATGGAAATAAGTTGGTTGCTCTTGGAAATTCAGCAATCAAAGCCCGGGGCATTACAAATGTGCCGGAATGGTATTCGGATTATAATTTTAATGAGGTTTACACTTTTATTAAAATTTGGGATATTACTGATCGGAATAATCCTAATCTGGTTCGTGACCTGCAGTATCAGGGTAATTATTCGACTTCCAGAAAAATTAGCAGCTCGGTTTATGTGGTTGTAAATACTGCTCCGGATTTTGAAATTATTAATAAAGACGCTAAGGCTGACCAATATATTCCCAAAATATCCACGTCTGTTGGATCTTCTCAGTATAAGCCGGCTTGCGAATGTCAGGACGTGCATTATCTCACTTCCTTAAATTCAAAAAAGGAAACCACCGAGGCAGAAGATATTAGGAATTTAAAAGATAGCAATTTTGTTTCGGTGATTACTATTAAGGCTCAAGATGTAAGCGCAGATCCGGACAAAAAAGTGATTGTTGCAAGTACCGATAAGGCTTATGCCTCAGCTAAAAATCTTTATTTAGCAGAGCCGCAATATCCGGAATTAACGACAAATGGGACAGTTTCGAATTTAATTCCGGATAGCAATAATACGGCTATTCATAAATTTGCCCTTTCGGCAGAAAGAACCGATTATTTATCAAGCACTATAGTTCCGGGCGAAGTCTTAAACAAATACTCGATGGACGAATATAACGATCATCTTAGAATTGCAACCACCAAGGGCAATGTGTGGAACCAAACCACAAAATCAACAAACAATTTGTATGTTTTAGATAAAAACTTTAAATTAGTGGGCAAAATAGAAGGCTTGGCCGAAGGGGAACATATCTATTCGGCAAGATTTGTGGGAGAAAGAGGCTATCTGGTTACATTTAAAAAAGTAGATCCTTTTTTCACCCTGGACCTTAAAGATCCGGCCAGTCCCAAAGTGGTCGGTCAATTAAAGATTCCGGGTTATAGCGATTATCTACATCCGATAGACGAAAACCATATTATAGGCATCGGAAAAAACACCATTGAAGCACAGCAGGAGTTAGAAAGCGAGCGAAGGGTTGATTTTGCCTGGTATCAAGGAATAAAAATGGCAATATTTGATGTGACCGATTTTGCAAATCCAAAGGAAATGCATAAGGTTACCATAGGCGATAGGGGAACGGATTCTTACGCCTTACATGACCCCAAAGCTTTTCTTTACGATAAAAAGAAAAATTTATTAGTCATTCCAATTTTGCTTGCCGAAATGTCCGAGACTCAGAAAAAGCAAGCGGAAGATTGGGAATACGGCGCCAATACTTATCAGGGATCTTATGTTTATAATGTAACCCTAGATGCGGGTTTCGAACTTAGGGGCAGGGTCACTCATTATTCGGAAAATCATTTTAAGGATATCGAAAATAACATGTCATATTATTATTACGGCGACGATAAATCTATAGCCAGATCTTTATATATTGGTGATAATCTTTATACCGTCTCCAATGGTAAAATTATGGTTAATAATCTATCCAATTTATCCAAACTAAAAGAACTAAGTCTATAGTAAAAAAACCGCCCCATCATGGGATAGTCTCTCTCATTTGAGTCTCAATTGGATTACTAAAATCTCCATCTAAATGACTTAAGGCTGGCAGGAAATCGGAAAGACAACTAAAAAAATGAGTGTAACCCAGGCCCTTTGTAACTGCTCATAATCGTCATTGCGAACGATCCGGCAGCCGCCGGAGAGTGCGGCAATCTTGTTTCAAGCAGAGGAGATTGCTTCGTTTCACTCGCAAAAAACTGCTTAAAATGTGCTAAAATTTAAAATCAAACAAAAATGCAACTTTACAATTAAATGAAAAATGTCAGCACTGATTTAGGAGGGGAATTAAAATGAAAAGGTTGAATGATTTTAGTATCTATGCGAAATTGATTATTTTCGGAATAATGATTGAAATTTTAAGTTTATTTCTGCCGATGGTTTTTATTAAATTATTGCCCTACGTATTGCCCAACATAGTAACTGTGTCGGAAATCCCATTTCCAGTTTTAATGATTCTCAATCTTCGGCCAACATTAGGCCATTATGGATTTATTTGCATCATGGCTGGATTAGATTATTACTTTTGGCGCAATAATAGCCCTGATGAAGAAAATGGACATTTATATCTATCAAGGCTAGTCATTAAGCATTCCCCCGCATTGTTAATGGTTATTTACTCGATAGACTATTTCATTTTTACACGTTTTATTAATTGATGAATGTCGGCACATTTCGCACTGGCAAGATAACTGTTTTGAGGAGGTCTATTATGAAAACTACAAGCAGTGGAATTATCGTTGCGCGGCATGTAATCGAGACGATTAAATTGGCACCGATTAGGATAGATCATGATCTTGAGTTTGCGAGAATAATAGAGGGCTTATACGGCCACGATTCTGGCATCAACTACACCAATATCCCTGATTGCAACGCAGGAAAAAATGGCATCGAGGAGGCAAGCCTTTTTCTTGTCAGGCCCGTTCCTTATTGGCAGGTGTGGTTAACAGACAGGGTTTTGTCATTGCTTGATGAAGCAGGATTTGTCCAAGAAGAGTTTCCTACCCTGTTTTCGCTCATGGGTCATGCCGAAGAACTTTGCAAAGCACGTATTGATAACATCTCGGCTCTTGGTGAGCACTCTCGTTGGAGGCATTCCAACGGCAATATCTTTGCTCCGTTTATGTCGCTATACGCTGCTAAATTCGGTTATCCTGCATTTTGCGAATTCGAAAGTAAATTTATCGGGAGCAAATGGTCGGAAGATAATTGGCTTGTTGTCCGCCACAAGTAGTTTTTAAGACATAGGAATTTGAATTATTAATTCTTTAATTCCTTCGGTCCCAAACGGGCGATTTTGACTTTAAGTTGAGATCGCCTTTTTTTATTGTTGTTTTTAACCCATAAACCCATTGACCAATTAACCCATCCCACCCGCTAATTTTCTTCTTGACAAATTGAGCTTAAAACCTTATACTTTTTAAGGTAATATTTTATAAAGAAATACTTACAGTATCAAGCGGGGAGTTGGAGCAGTCCGGCGAATGTCGGAAACTTTCTAACTGTCCGAAATATTTGTTTGTCTAGGAAACAAAATGAAAGCAGTTTTAGGTAAAAAAGTTGGAATGACCAGAATTTTCGCCGAAAACGGTAAAATTACACCCGTTACGGTTATTGAAGTTACTCCAAATACTGTCATCCAAATTAAAACCGCAGGCAAAGACGGATACAATGCAGTTCAAATTGGTTTCGGTAACGTAAAAAATATAAAAAAGCCTCAGGCCGGTCACTTAAAAAAGGCAAAAGTTGAAGCAAAATATTTAAAAGAAGTCCCCTCAATTGACATAGAAACTGCCGAAGGGCAGGAGCCTAAGGAGCTAAAAGTAGGGGATCAAATTTTAGTTGACATCTTTAACTCCGGCGATAAGGTTGAAGCTGTCGGTGTTTCCAAGGGCAAGGGCTTTGCCGGCACCATTAAAAGACACAACTTTAGTAGAGGCCCAAAATCGCACGGCTCTCATAATGTCAGAAAACCCGGTTCTATCGGAGCCATGTTTCCGCAGCACGTTTTCAAGGGTCAGAAAATGCCTGGAAGAATGGGACATATTCAGGTTACCACCAAAAATTTAGAAATAGTTACAGTAGATAAAGAGAATAATTTATTAACAATTAAAGGCGCTGTGCCCGGACCGGCAAAAGGGCTAATAGTAATTAGAGGTTAAAATGAAAGCTCCGGTTTACGACATTAAAACCGATAAAAAAGAAGACAAAACCTTAAAAGACAAAGTTTTCGGTTTGGAAATAAATAAGCCGCTTTTGTCTGAAGTTGCTATTTTAATGCAGTCAAACCTTAGAGTCGGTTCCGCTAAAACCAAAACCAAGGGTGAAATTTCCGGCGGCGGCAGAAAACCGTGGAAACAAAAAGGTACCGGCAGAGCAAGAACCGGATCTATCCGAAATCCAATTTGGCGAGGCGGCGGCACAACTTTTGGGCCAACCGGCGAACAAAATTTTAAAAAGCTTATTCCAATTAAGAAAAGAAGAGCTGCTCTTTTAAATGCGCTATCTTTAAAAGCTAAAGAAAAGCAAATTATTATGATAAAAGAAGTTCTAGTTAAAGAACCAAAAACCAAAGTAATGACTGAGGTTTTAGCCAAGATTCCTGTTTCCGGCCGAATTTTAATGGTTTTACCGGAACATAATGAAGTTTTTTACAAATCCGGCCGAAATATTCCAAATCTAAAAATGGTTGTTTATAAAGAGTTAAATACTCTGGAAGTTCTGCGTGCCGACTACTTAGTTTTAGTTAACGGCGTAGAAGCAAAACTGGAAGAGCTTGCGGTAGCCGGTAAACCGAAAGAGCTTGCATTGAGTAAACCTAAGGGAGCGGCAAAATAATGAGTTTAGTAGTTATAAAAGAACCAGTTATATCAGAAAAATCGATTACCCAAGCCGATAAGGGTATCTACATTTTTAAAGTTGCGAAAAGCGCCAATAAACTTATAGTTAAAGAAGCGGTTGAATCAACTTTTAAAGTGAAAGTTACCAATGTAAACATGTTGATCACCAAGGGTAAAAGAAGACGATTTGGTCGCAAGGGAAAAATGGGCAAAATGGTGGATGTTAAAAAAGCCATTGTTACCTTAAAAGAAGGCGATAAAATCGAGATAATGAAAGGATAAAAATGCCGGTAGTTAAAGTTAAACCGACAACAAACGCAAGAAGAGGAATGACAGTTGATACTTTCTCAGATATCACAAAGAAAAAACCTGAGAAGTCTTTATTGGTACCTTTAAAAAAGAATGCCGGCAGATCACACGGTAAAATTACAATTAGGCATAGAGGCGGCGGCGCAAAAAGAATGTATAGACTTATAGATTTTAAGCAGTTTACTTATAAAAATGCTACAGTTGAGTCAATAGAGTATGATCCAAACAGATCGGCCAGAATTGCACTTATTTCTTTTGATGGCGGTAAGGGCTATATGATTTCGCCTCAGGGACTTAAGGTTGGTGCAGAATTAGAATTTGGCGAGGAAGCCGAACCAAAAACAGGAAACAGAATGAGTTTAAAAAGGATTCCTGTTGGTACCCAAGTATTTAATATCGAAATTTATCCGGGTAGGGGCGCCCAGCTGGTAAGATCGGCTGGTGTTTCTGCTCAGATCGTGGGTCGTGAGGAAGGATTTATTCACGTTCGAATGCCGTCAGGCGAAATTAGACTTATAAACGAAAATTCCTGGGCAAGTATTGGTAATGTTTCTAATCCGGAACACGGTCTTATAAAAATTGGCAAAGCCGGCAGAAAAAGATGGATGGGTATTAGACCCACCGTTCGCGGTAAAGCCATGAACCCCGTTGACCATCCGCATGGTGGCGGTGAAGGCGGATGCGATATCGGTTTGATCCATCCGAAAACCCCTTGGGGTGCTCCGGCTCTCGGATACAAAACCAGAAGAACGCCAAATAAAATGGTTATAAGATCAAGGAAGAAAAAGAGGTAAGATATGGGAAGATCACTAAAAAAGGGACCGTTTATAGATCCTAAGTTATTAAAGAAAATCGAAGGCTCTTCGGCAAATGATAAAAAAATCATTAAAACGTGGGCCAGAAGCTCATCTATTTCTCCGGAAATGGTTGGGTACACAATTGCCGTGCATAACGGTAAAGAACATCTTCCCGTATATATTACCGAAAACATGGTTGGTCATAAATTTGGTGAATTTTCCCCAACCAGGAAATTTAGAAGTCACGGCGGTAAAAAAGCTAAGGCTGGAAGGTAAAAAGAATGAAAGTTAAGTCACAAGCAAAATACGTTAGAACATCGCCCAGAAAGGTACGATTAGTAATTGACCTTATTCGGGGCAAAAAAGCTGAAGATGCCATGGCTATTTTAAAATTCGTTAATAAGGCCGCAGCAAAGCCTGTTTTAAAGGTTGTTAAATCAGCAGTTGCTGACGCGGAACATAATTTCAATTTACGAAAAAAGGACCTTGTAATTACCGAGGCAAAAGCCGATGAGGGTCCAACATTAAAAAGAATTCGGCCAAGAGCCAAAGGTTCCGCTTTCGAAATTAAAAAAAGAACAAGCCACATTACGGTTTGTGTTGAAGCAGAAACTTCGAAAGCAAAAGGCGAATTATCCAAGGCTCGCTTAAGTTCCAAAGTTATAAAAAAAGCGGCCGTCGGTAAAAAGGAGCAAAATGGGTCAGAAAGTTAATCCAACATCTTTCAGGTTACAACTAACAAGGGATTGGCAATCCAGATGGTTTGCTGAACGAAATTATACGCAATTTTTACATGAGGATATAAAAATTAGAGAATTTATTATGGGCAAACACGGCGTAAAAAGCGGCATAAACAGAGTTGAAATTGAAAGAAGTCCAAGTTTGGTAACGGTAATTATTTATTCTTCAAAACCGGGCATAATAATCGGTCGCGGCGGAGCCGGCATAGATGAGCTTAAAAAATCAGTTTCTAAAATAATTAAAATTCCGGTAAAAATTAATATCGAAGAAATTAGAAACGCGGAATTATATGCAAAATTAGTAGGAGATAACATTGTCGGTCAGTTAGAGCGAAGAATTGCCTTTAAAAGAGCAATTAAGCAGGCAATTGACAGATCCATGAAGGCAGGTGCCAAGGGTATAAAAGTTTCTGTTTCCGGCCGACTTGGCGGAGCAGATATTGCCAGAAATGAAACAAGGTCAGAAGGTAAAATTCCTTTACAAACCATTAAGGCTGATGTTGATTACGCTTTGGCGAAAGCTAAAACCACTTACGGAATTCTTGGTGTAAAGGTCTGGATTTATAAAGGCGACATCCAAAGAAAAGCTGTAAATAAGAAAGAATCCAAATAAATTTTAGGAGATATGTAATATCATGTTAATGCCCAGAAAAACCAAGTACAGAAAAAGCCATAAATTAGAAATAACCGGTAACGAAACCAGAGGACTTGAACTTAGCTTTGGTCAATACGGATTAAAGGCTTTAGAACCCATTTGGTTAAATTCCAGACAGATTGAATCTGCCAGAAGGGCAATGACCAGATATATTAAAAGAGGCGGTAAGATTTGGATTAGAGTCTTTCCGGCAAAACCGGTAACCAAAAAACCGCAGGAAGTTAGAATGGGTGGCGGAAAAGGAGCTGTAGATCATTATGTGGCAGTTATCAGACCGGGCAGAGTATTGTTTGAAATGGATGGCGTTTCAAAAGAAGTTGCAAAAGAAGCCTTAAGGCTTGCATCTCATAAGCTTCCAATTAAAACCAAATTTATTTCCAAAGACGAGGTAGAATAATGAAATACAAAGAATTTATTGCAAAAAATGATAAGCAACTGACTAAAGACTTGGCCGATGCTTTAAAAAATTTAAGGGAATTAAGATTTGGCATTGCAACCAGAGAAGTTAAAAATACAAAGGCAATAGTTAATGTAAGGAAAGATATTGCCAGAATTTTGACCTTAAGAAGAGAAAGAGAAATTGCAAAGGTACTAAGTGAGGAGAGCAAAAATGAGTCGTAAATTAAAAGGGACGGTAGTCTCCGATAAAATGGATAAAACAGCAGTCGTAAGAGTTGACAGTCTAAAAACTCATCCGATTTACAAAAAAAAGTTTAAGGTTTCCAAAAAATATAAAATTCATGATGAAGGGAATGTCTTAAAGGTTGGTGATGTTGTGGAGTTTGTCGAAACCAGACCAATTTCTAAAGACAAATCATGGGCGCTTTCCAAAGTATTAGAACAGGCTTCTTCGACAAGCTCACCTCGTGGTGACTCGCCGGAACCAGAACAGGCCAAGGGAGAATAAAATGATCCAGGAAAGAACAATGTTAAAAGTTGCAGACAACACCGGTGCGAAAATTATTCAATGCATTCGTGTTCTTGGCGGTACAAGGAAAAGAACCGCTGCAGTTGGCGAACTTATCGTTGGTACCGTCAAAAGTGCAATGCCTGGCGGGACGGTAAAAAAGAAGGAAGTTGTAAGGTGCGTTATTGTTAGAGCAGTCAAGGAACAGAAAAGAAAAGACGGCTCAACCATTCGCTTTGATGAAAATGCTTGTGTAGTTATTAATAAAGAAGGAAATCCAAGAGGAACCAGAATTTTTGGTCCTGTTGGAAGAGAATTAAGAGATAAAGGTTATTCGAAAATCATATCGCTTGCACCGGAGGTATTATAAATGAAAGTTAAAAAAGGCGACAATATACTCGTTACCGTTGGTAAGGATAAGGGCAAAACCGGCAAAGTTATGCAAGTTTTACCTTCAGACGCTGCAGTTATAGTTGAAGGTATCAATATTAAGAAAAAGGCTGTTAAAGCTTCGACAAAGATACCGGCCGGTGGCATTATTGAGGTTACAAAGTCGATTGATTCATCTAATTTAGCAGTTGTTTGTCCGAGATGTAATAAGCCGGCCAGAATGGGTTATACCGAAATAAAAGGCGGTAAGGTCAGAATTTGCAAGAGATGCAAGGAGAAAATCTAATGGCAAGACTAAAAGATTTATATAAGAAAGAAATAATAAAAAAGATGGAAACTGATTTTGGTTATACGAACGCAATGGAGGTACCAAAAATAACGAAGATATCCGTAAACATTGGTGTCGGTCAAGCAATTACCAATTCCAAGTTGTTAGACGAGTTAGAAAATATTGTCGCTAAAATTACGGGTCAAAAACCAATCAGGACTATAGCCAAGAAATCCATCGCCGGTTTTAAATTAAGAGAAGGATATCCAATTGGCCTGTCTGTTATTCTAAGGGGCGAAAGAATGTATGATTTTTTAGATAGATTAGTTAATGTTGCTCTTCCGAGAGTCAGGGACTTTAGAGGCATAAAACCCAAAGCCTTTGACGGTAAAGGCAACTATTCGTTAGGAATTAATGAACATACAGTTTTTCCGGAGGTGTCGCATGATGATATTGTCGGAACGTATGGATTGCAGGTAAATATAAATACTACCGCAACAAATAATGAAGAAGCCAAAAAGTTGTTAGAATATTTTGGATTTCCATTTAAGAAAGATGGGAGTAAATAATTATGGCAAGAAAAGCTTTAATAGAAAAAGCATTAAGAAAACCTAAATTTTCCACCCGAAAAATTAGTCGTTGCCAAATCTGTGGTCGGCCAAAAGCTTACATCAGAAAATACGGAATGTGCAGAATCTGCTTCAGGGAAAGAGCGTCTAGGGGTGAAATTCCGGGTATAACTAAGAGTTCGTGGTAAAATCTAAGGCAAAAAGGAGAAATAAATGGCAGTATCAGATCCAATCGCTGACATGTTAACAAGAATAAGGAATGCCTTAAAAGTAAGAAAGGCAATAGTTGCATTACCGTCATCCAAGATGAAGATGGATATCCTTTCAATACTTAAAAAACGTGGTTTTATTGCCGATTTTAAGGAAATATCCAAAGAAGGTTTCAAAGAAATTGAAATAGAATTAAAGTATGAATCGGATGGTCGAACCCCGGTTATTACTGAAACTTCCAGAATATCCAAACCCGGCAGGAGAGTGTACTCCAAAAAAGATGATATTCCGCGAGTAATGCAAGGTAGGGGCATTATCGTTATGTCAACTTCAAAAGGCATTATGTCTGGTGACGATGCTAAAAAAGAAGGTTTGGGAGGCGAAGTCCTTCTAAAAGCCTGGTAAAGGGCAAAACCCTCACCCCTGCCCTCTCCCAATGGAGAGGGAGAAAGAGGAAGTTAATCTATAGGGAGAAAAAATGTCAAGAATCGGAAAATTACCAATAGAAATCCCAAGCGGAGTAACCGTAGACTTAGAACAAAATCTAGTTAAGGTTATCGGTGCAAAAGGCAGTTTAGAACTGGAAGTGTCTGACCTTTTAGTTATTAAAAAAGATGAAGCCAGCATTACGGTAGTGCCAAAGGAAGAAACAACAAGCGCCAGACAGCTTTGGGGCTTAACCAGAACTTTAGTTAGCAATATGGTGATTGGAGTTTCTGAGGGTTACGAAAAAAAACTTGAAATAGTAGGTATTGGCTATAAGGCGCAGATGCAAGGAAATAAATTGGTAGTAAATGCCGGCTATTCTCATCCGGTAGAATTTAATCCGCCGGAAGGAATTAGTCTAAAAGTAGAAAAAAATACAATAACCGTTTCGGGTTTTGATAAACAATTGGTAGGCCAGGCAGCCGCGAATATTAGAGAAATTAGAAAGCCGGAACCATATAAGGGCAAGGGCATAAAGTATGTCGGCGAACATATTAGAAGAAAAGCTGGGAAAGCAGCTAAGGCGAGGTAAAAATGACTAAAAGAGAAGCATTAATTAGAAGAAAAAACAGAATAAGGCAAAAAATAAGCGGTAATGCAAAAAGACCAAGATTATCCGTTTATACTTCCAATAACCACGTTATTGCCCAACTGATTAACGATGAAAAGGGTAATACTATTGCTTATGCAACCGATATTAATATAAAAAATACTAAAGGTACAAAGACCCAAATTGCAGCCTTGGTTGGGACAGAAATTGCCAAAATGGCAAAAACCAAAAAAATTGACGAAGTGGTTTTTGACAGAGGCGGTAAACTATAC
The DNA here is from genome assembly GCA_000993275.1 of candidate division CPR2 bacterium GW2011_GWC2_39_10. Taxonomy (GTDB): domain Bacteria; phylum Patescibacteriota; class CPR2; order CPR2; family CPR2; genus GWC2-39-10. Next base: position 17,997 of record LBVV01000009.1, read on the forward strand.
CATGGCCGTGTTAAAGCGTTAGCTGAAGCTGCAAGAGAAGCCGGTCTTAAATTTTAAGGGGAAAATATGGCAGATTTTGTGAAGTCCGAAGAGAAATTATATGATGAAAGAGTCGTACAAATCGACCGAATCACCCGTGTAGTTGCCGGTGGCAGAAGGCTTAGATTTAGAGCAACCGTAGTGGTTGGAGACAAAAACGGCAGTGTTGGTGTTGGCATAGCTAAGGGTCGTGAGGTTGTTTTGGCAATTAACAAAGCTTCCCAAAAGGCTCGAAAAAGCATGGTTAAAGTTACCCTTAAAGGCACAACTATCCCTCATGAAGTCATGGTGAAATTCAGTGGCGCGAAAGTTTTTCTTAAACCCGCATCTAAGGGTACCGGTGTTATTGCCGGCGGAGCGGTACGCGCAGTGGTGGAGGTTGCCGGCATCCATGATATTTTAAGTAAAATGATTGGTTCTTCCAATAAAATCAATAATGTTTATGCAACTTTTGAAGCTCTAAAGCAATTAAAGGCAATAAACAATAAACAAGAAACAATAAACAAGAAAACAGAAAAGAAAATGGTAGAAAACCCTGTTAAGGAAGAAAATGAAATCGAAGAAAAGGCTGATGAAGCAGTAAAGGAAGAAATTGCTAAATCACCAAAAATAGAAAAAGAAAAAGCTGCCGAAGCGGTAAAAATTGAAAAAAAAGAAACTAAGGCAAAAAAAGATATTAAAGAAGTAAAAAAGAGTAGTAAATAATGAAGTTACACGAAATTACCCAAAAAGTTGGGAAAAAGTCAAAAAGAATTGGTCGCGGAATTGGTTCCGGGCGAGGCAAAACTGCCGGACGAGGAACAAAAGGTCAAAACTCCAGAACCGGAGGCGGAGTTAGGCCCGGCTTTGAAGGCGGACAGACGCCTCTTATTAGGAGAATCCCCAAACTTAAAGGTTTTAAATCCAGAAATCCAAAAGCCAAAGTTATTAATTTGGATGATTTAAATAAATTAAGTGATGGCGCCAAGATTAATGACGGGACGCTGGTTGCATCCGGTCTGATTTTAAAGGGCCAAAAGTACAAGATATTGAACAGCGGCAATCTTGAAAAAAAATTGACCCTAGATACAGAAAGCGTTTCTAAAGAAGCCAAAAAAATTATTGATAAATCCACAAAAGAAGCCAAAAAAGCATCATAGTTTAGTAAAGAATTGTATATTAGATCTTTATTAAATTAAAATCGATATATATGGATGGGCTTAAATAAGTCCGAAAGGTAAATTCGTTGGAAACAATAAAAGCTATTATCAAAAATAAGGAACTTAGAGGAAAGATTTTTTATGTTGCCTTTATTTTGGTTATTTTTAGACTTGTTTCCCATGTTCCGGTTCCGGGTCCGGATCCGGAATTGATCAGACAATTTATAAGCGGTTATTTCAATCAAAGTTCGGCATTAGGAGTGTATGAAATCTTAACCGGCGGCGGTTTAAGTAAATTTTCCATACTCTTGATGGGCGTAGGTCCGTATATTACAGCATCCATTATCATGCAGCTTTTAACTATGGTTGTTCCAAGCCTTCATGCTCTATCCAAGGAAGGTGAACAGGGGCATCACAAAATTAATCAGTATTCGAGATACCTAACTGTACCAATTTCGATTATTCAGGGTTATTCGATGCTTAAAATCATTGATAATTCTTCCACCGCTATTTTGGACGGAACCAGACTAATTGGAAATCCGGGTGTGGGAACTTGGGCGCTAATGTTATTTGCTACAACCGTTGGAACACTTTTTCTGATGTGGATCGGCGAACTTATTACCGAAAAAGGCATTGGTAACGGAGTTTCCTTAATAATCTTTGCCGGAATTGTGGCCGGACTTCCGGTTTCAATTTCTAACCAGATTAAAAATATTACTTACGAAGGCGGTTTTACACCCACCATTTTCTGGAAAGACATTGGGTTTTTGGTTGCTGGCGCCCTGGCTATTTTTGCGGTTGTTATTATTACCGAAGGTGTCAGGAAAATTCCAATTTCTTATGCAAAAAAAGTTCGAGGAAATAAAATTTACGGGGGTATGGATACCCATTTACCGGTTAAAGTGAACACGGCTGGTGTTATCCCAATTATCTTTGCAGGTGCTTTTATGAGCTTGCCGCAGGTTGTAGGTTTGCTATCTAATGCTAAAACGGCATTTATAGCAAATTTTGCCAAATGGACGCAGGTTGCTTTCTCTTATGGTAAATGGCCGTATGTTGTTGCTTATTTCTTTTTAATAGTCGGATTTACATATTTTTCCACCTTTTTATACTTTAAACCGGATGAGGTATCCGAAAATGTTCAGAAGCATGGCGGGTTTATTCCCGGAATACGCCCCGGCAGACAAACCGCAGAGTATCTCAAGTACGTTTTAAATAGGCTGACTTTAACCGGATCGGTATTCTTAGGTGTTATTGCGTCAATGCCATTTTTCCTTCAGTATTTCACGGGCGATCCAAGCTTGACAATAGGCGGTACCGGACTTCTAATCGTGGTTTCGGTAGTTTTAGAAACAATGAAAAAAGTTCAGGCTCAGCTTATAATGCGTACGTATGAGAAATAAGATAATGAAAACCCTTGCAAAAGAGCAAAAATTATAGTATATTAATTAGGTCTTAAATTTAAGGCAAGAAAGTACCAAGAATGACTGATACAAAGGAAGTAATTGAGTTAACGGGAACCGTCCTCGAAACTCTGCCAAACGCAATGTTTAGGGTAGAGTTGGAGAACGGACATGTTATTTTAGCGCATATCTCCGGCAAAATGAGAATGCACTATATCAAGATTTTGCCTGGAGACAAAGTTACGGTTGAAATGACCCCATACGATTTAACTAAAGGCCGAATCACATTCAGGCTAAAGTAGATCAGGACAGGAAACAGGAAACAGGAAACAGTAATCAGGAAACAAAGGAAATATAGATATGAAAGTGCGAGCAAGTGTAAAACAAATATGTATGAAATGTAAGGTAATCCGCCGAAAAGGTGTTTTGCGGGTCATTTGTGAAAACCCCAAACACAAGCAAAGGCAAGGATAAAACAAGTTAAACGGTTAGGCAGTTAAATAGGAATTTGTAACTAATCAACTAATCAACTGATAGACTGATACCAAAGGAGAAAAATGGCGAGAGTAAAAGGTGTAGACCTTCCAAGAGAAAAAAGAATAGAAATTGCCCTTACATATATTTACGGTATTGGGCTCACGAGAAGTCATAAAATTCTTGAACAGGCAAAAATAAATGCTGATACCAGAGTTAGTAAGCTTACCGAATCGGAAGTAAATAGAATTAGAGAAATTATTGAGAAGAATTTTACAGTTGAGGGCGATTTAAGAAGAGAAGTTCAAACCGATATAAAAAGATTAAAAGACATAAGTTCCTATAGGGGAAATAGGCATAAAGCCGGTTTGCCGGTTAGGGGGCAGCGAACGAAAACAAATTCCAGAACCAAAAGAGGCAGAAAAGTAACCATTGGTTCAGGAAAGAAGAAAGCGCCCGGAAAAACTTAAAAATTTAAATCCAAAACGGAGATATTAATGGCAGCAAAGAAATCAGTTGCGAAAAAAAAGAAAATTAAAAAAGTTGTCGTCGAAGGCAAGGCCTTTGTACGGTCTACTTTTAATAACACCATAATTACCATTTCCGATAAAGATGGCAATGTTCTTGCTTGGGATAGTTCCGGAGCTTCCGGTTTTAAAGGTTCCAGAAAAAGCACTCCCTATGCAGCTCAGGTTGCAGCTTCACATGTTGCCGACAAGGCCAAAGCTTATGGCATCAGAAAAGTTTCTGTTTTTGTAAAAGGTATTGGAAGCGGCAGAGAAACTGCTGTCAGATCAATCCAAAATAGCGGCATTGATGTCACTTCAATAAAAGATATAACTCCAATTCCACATAATGGTTGCAGACCAAGAAAGCCGAGGAGAGTATAATGGCAAGAATGAAAGATGCTCAGTGCAGACTTTGCCGAAGAGCAGGTCAAAAACTATTTTTAAAGGGCGATAGATGTTTGGGTCCGAAATGCGCCATCATAACCAAAAACTATCCGCCGGGACAGCATGGTGTTTCCGGTTCCAGAAAATCGTCCGCTTACGCTATGGCTTTAAAGGAAAAGCAAAAAGTTAAAAGAATGTATGGCGTTTTAGAAAGACAGTTTCGAAATTATTATAAAGCTGCCGATGGGAAAGAAGGCGTAACCGGAACAATACTTTTACAGTATTTAGAAAAAAGACTAGATAATACTGTTTATCGCTTAGGCTTTGCTTCATCCAGAAGGGCGTCCAGACAATTAGTTAACCATGGACATTTTACGGTTAACGGAAAAAAAGTTGATATCCCGTCGTTTCAGGTTAAAAAAGGCGATAAAATAGAAATTTCCGAATTTTCCAAAAATGATAAATATTTTAAGGAAATATTAAAAGATATTTTAGTAAAGGCAGATGTTCCGCAGTGGTTAAAACAAGACAGTAAAAAAATGACCGGAGAAGTAACCGGCGAACCGCTAAGAGAAAACATGGACCCGTCCATTCAAGAAGCATTAATAGTCGAGCTATATTCAAAATAATCCTTTAAAGGAGGATATAAGTGATACAGAATATTCATCTCCCAGAAATTAAAACAATTAAGGAAACCGGCAACCAAGGATCTTACTCCGTTGAGCCTCTTTATCCGGGCTACGGTATGACTCTTGGCAATTCGCTAAGAAGAGTGATTTTATCTTCTCTTCCGGGGTCTGCGGTGACTGCTGTTAAAATTGACGGGGTAACCCACGAGTTTACAACAATCCCTCATGTAAAAGAGGACATTGTTGAGATCATTCTTAACCTTAAGCAATTAACTGTCAAATCGCATTCTGAAGAAGAGCAGTATTTGTACTTAAGTGCTTCAGGTGAAGGCAAGGTAACTGCAAGGGATATCAAAGCCCCTTCTCAGGTAGAGATTTTAAATCCCGATCTTGAAATTGCCACTTTGGGCAATGCTAAAGCCAAGTTTGAAATGGAAATTAAAGTAGAGCAAGGCAGAGGCTATGTTCCGGTTGATAAAAGAGAAGGCGAAAAGTTACAAGTTGGCATGATTGCGATAGACGCTATTTATACGCCGGTTAAAAAGGTTCGTTATACCGTTGAAAGCACACGTGTCGGACAAATGACAGATCTTGACAAATTAATTATCGAACTTGAAACCGATGGAACAATTTCTCCAAAGGAAGCAATTGTTCAAGCTTCAGAAATTTTAGTCAATCATTTCTTGGTTTTAGCCGGAAAAGAGGTTAAGGGTCAAGGTATGGTCACGGAAGGTGTGAAACCGGAAAAAAGTGCGGAAGACGCCGCTTCTAAAATTTTGGTTGAAGAAGTTAATCTTTCACCGCGCACTACTAATGCACTTCTAAACAACGATATCAAAACAATTGCCGATGTTCTAAATCTAACCGATGAAGAACTAAAAAGCCTTAAAGGCTTCGGCAACAAGGCTTATCAGGAAGTTAGAGAGAAGCTTGACGAATTAGGGTTTAATTTTGAGGTAGCTGGAGAGTAAAATGCATAGACACAAATACGTCGGTCGAAAATTTGGAAGAGAAAAAGGCCCAAGAGAAGCTTTAATTAAGAACTTGGCAACCTCTTTAATTCTTCACGAAAGAATAGAAACCACTTTGGCGAAAGCAAAAGAAATTAGGCCTGTTGTAGAAAAAATTATTACCAAGGGCAAAAAAGGCGATTTAGCTGCCAGAAGACAGCTTCTAAAAAAACTGCCTGAAAATGCTGCTGCAAAAGTTATAGAAAAACTATCTGTTGAATATAAAGAAACTCCCGGCGGTTATACCAGAATTTTAAAAACCGGGTTTCGAGGTGGGGATGGAGCACCAACAGCAATAATTGAATTTACCGGAGCCGAAGTTGCCATCAAAGAAGAGAAAAAGGCCAGAGAGGCTAAAAAGGAAGCCAGAAAAGTAAAGAAAGAGACTAAAGAAAAAAAGCCGGCCGCAAAGAAGAAAGAAATAGCCAAAAAGCTTAAAGGAGCTTCGAAATGAAAACATACGTAACTAAACCGGCGGAAATAGTTAGAAAATGGTATTTGATTGACGGAAACGATGTAGTTTTAGGACGTCTGTCAACAAATGTTGCCGATCTGCTTCGGGGTAAAAGAAAAGCTCATTTTTCCCCATCAGTTGATTGCGGCGACTTTGTAGTGGTTATTAATGCTTCTCAAATTAAAACCACCGGAAACAAAGAAGAAAAGAAAAAATATTACAGACATTCATGGTATCCGGGCGGGCTTAAAGAAGCAACTTTAAGAGAAGTTAAAGCAAAAGACGACAGAATACCCTTATTTTTAGCGGTTAAGGGAATGCTGCCCAAAAATAAACTGCAAAATGAAATGTTAAAAAGGTTAAAAATATACTCTGGTAGCGACCATCCGCATACCCAGCAATTAGAAGAATACAAAGTATAAATCAAAAGTCAAAATGCATAAAGAATTATATTCAAAAATCACTATCTAAATACCCTTAACTGTCATTCCCGCGGAGGCGGGAATCCAGAAGCCTAAAATAGGCAATAAGGATTAGTGAAAGAAAAACCCCAAGAGGAGACATTAATGGTTGAAGAAAAAAAACAAGTCAAAAAACAATACTACTACGGCTTAGGAAGACGAAAAGAAGCTATTTCTAAAGTTAGGCTATATATTGGAAAAGGTGAATTTACTATAAACGGAAAGAAAATTGAAGAAATATTTAGTGCTTATTTAATTCAAAGACTAATTCAGCCCCTAAAGTTAACCGGAACAGAAAATAAATTTGATATTTCTGTTGTTTCCTCAAGCGGAGGCAAAACCGGTCAAGCAGAAGCCACCAGGCTAGGAATTTCCAGAGCTCTAATAGAATTTAATCCGGAACTCAGGACCACTCTTAAAAAAGCCGGATTCTTAACCAGAGATCCAAGAGAAAAAGAAAGAAAGAAATACGGCCTAAAAAGAGCCAGAAAAGCACCACAATTTGCAAAAAGATAAAAAAAACCACTCGAAAGAGTGGTTTTTTAGTAAACAGTTAATGGCAAGCAGAAACCACCCTCATTTTTGCTTTGTCAATCCGGACATTCCTTTAGAAAATACAATCAAGTGATCCGGAATCCAGAAAGAAAAAAATATCAATCCTGTCCTTTTCTGAAGCAAAAAGTAACTGCTCACAATCCTGCATTTTATGTTCATATATTATATTAAACTATTTATGTCATACCAAACTTGATTTGGGATCCACTTGTTCAGTTAAATATCGAGCTTTCTGGATTCCGGATCAAGTCCGGAATGACAAGAAAGGGGGGGGTGATTGTGAGCAGTTACAGCAAAAAATATTGATTTTTGGCCATATTTATGATAAAATATAAAATCAATCAAAATGTAACTTTGCAAAAAAATAAAAAAAGTGGAATGAATTTAGGAGGGGATTCGGATGTAATTGAAATGGTATCTCGTTTTGTTTGCAAGTTTCGTTGTGTGCGGACTGTTTTATTGGTACATAAGAAAGATCAATAAGGTAAGGGCTTTAGAACTCTGGAGATTACAGATTACAGATTCTATTATGGAAAATGGACTTTCAACAGTAGAAATGGGGGAACGAGGCGCGTAGGTAGAAATCCAACTTGCTTAAGATGTGTAAATTGTTTATGATAATTTAGTAAATAGGAGCAAGAATGGGCGATCTCTCAGTTGCAATTTTGATATGTTTAATAATAGTTATTCTGATTTATTCCATACCATATCGTATTGTGGGAGATGTAATTGGTTTTATTCCGCGACATGCGATATCAAACTATCCAGAAATAGCTAAGAAATATTTCGGCTCAGAAATCGCTAATTTAACCTCTATGATAGCCATCTCTGGTGGAATATTTAGGTATAAAACTAAAATAAAGCAAATTAAAAGTTTTCTAAATGATACAGACTGTTCTCAGGATCCAAGGCTTGTGAAACTTGTCAAAAGGCTTAATATTTTTTTAGTGATGCGAAAGATCTATTTTGGATTACTAATTATGTTAACTATTTATTTCTTTATTTTTCTTTATCTAACATCGATGAGATAGTTGCAAGAAAAGGCTATTGGGTCTATTTATTATTTTCATAAAAGATTTTATCTTTTGCCACTTTTTGGAAAGTGGCGTAAAACTTTCGGCTGTCTTCGCCAAAGTGTCGGAAGTAGCACTCATTCTTTCTCAAAAAAATTGCCGCTCCTCCGGATCGCCCTCACGCCCAGCTAAAGCTGGCCTCCGGTAGGAATTTTTTTGAGATAGTCATTCGTTTCTTCCTCTCTTTGGCTGCGGAGGCCGATTTAGGACTCGTAAAATCGAAGATTTTTTGGTAATATGAAGTCAAAAGGAGCATTGGTGAAAATAAAAGATAATAGTGACTTGTTTAATGAATGTAAAGACGCCTTTAGGTTAGAAACGTTATCCGTTTACTCAATACCTGAAGAGGAAAAATACCTCCAATTATATTATGATGGCAAGCCACTACCACCACAAGAATGTTGTATGACTGAATGGCACACAATGTTAACAAAAGCGAAAGAAAGAGGCGCCTCTTTTAAAAGATTGAGGTCTTTACCGGAAAGTTTTAATAACTACATAAGAGCCGAAATTGAATGGGGCTACATATATAATGCCGAATTCGGTGAAAATATAAGAATGATTACTCCTAGTTTGATAAAAGAGAAAGTTAGCAAGGAAAAACTTGTAGATTTTTGGATTTTTGATAATGCTTCAGTTTTACTAATGAATTACGATACGGAAGGTCATTTCCTTGGCAGCAATCTAGTGGATGACTTCAGGGAAGTTGATAAATATATAAAGATAAAAGAGTTGCTATGGCCGCTAGGCCAGAAGCTGGAAGATTTTTTAAAAGAATATCGCGCTAAAAAGTATTAAAACTCGACAAATTTGTGGTTTTTTTGCTATAATTAAGCCATGAATTTATATTGTGCAATTTTTTTATAAGTTCTAGATTCCCGATCGGGTCGGGAATGACGAAGGGAAAGCAGATTCCGGCTTTTATCTAAAGAGGGTAGGCACGTAAAGACTTGTTTATTGCTTATTGCTTTTTGTTTATTTTTTAACTAGTGGTAATGTACAGCATCTAAAGCCTGCTCCGGTTTTGGGGGCTTCGTCAAATTTTACCGGAATAATTTTTATGTTCATATCAGTTAAAAGTTTAATTAATCTTGTTGCATTGTGCCGCATAATAATTGTGTTCGGGTCAATTACCAAAACGTTGGAAAATAGGGCGTCTTGTTCTTCCCTCGAGATATCAATTAACGCGTAATTATCTAAAATCTCTTGAGGAATTTCTTTTAAACCATTTTTATAAATCAGGGCCTTGCCAGCGACAATTGGGCCAAAAGTACAGTCTAGGTGCAGACATTCTTCGTCGTCTTCCGGTAGTTTCATGAATACGGGAATAACTTTATATTTGGTATCCCTTAAAGCATCTTTCAAAAAATTTAAGCCTTCTTCAGTTGATCTTTGACCGATTCCACAAAAAACAAAACCTTTGTCCAAAATTATGTCGCCGCTTTCTAAAATTATCCCTTCGGGAATTCGAATAATTTTATCTTCAGGAATTAAATCCAAAATATCTTTTAAGGCTTCCCATTCCCGTTTACGGCTTATCTTTTTCATGTTGCAGATAAAAAACAAATCGCCGATAACAAAGGCAATGTCGCGGGGTGGAAGCTGGTCGCATACGCCGGTAGAACAGGGCAATGGAAGCAAGTGCCGAACGTGAACGCCTAAATCCTTCAAAACCAATTCTAAACCGTCAAATTCCTTTTTTAAACTTTCGGCCGTAGGTTTATCGTCAGAGAAATAATATTTTTTTTGAGTATTATTAACTATTTCCAAAGTTTTAGGGTCAGAAAGGAAATTATCCGGATAGCCAATTACCACATCCCTTAAAGTGTCCGTTTCATTCAAGCAATGGGGGATTAAGTTTTCTTTTTTATTTTTAGTAATTATTTCTTCTTTCATAGGTTCTAGAAGATTTTATCAAGGAAAGGGCTAGGTGTTAAGACGATTTTTCATAAATGCTATTTAGTGGTGTTTTTCTCACATTTCCGTCATTCCGGACATTCATTTAAAAAGTACAATCATTTGATCCGGAATCCATTCTTTTTTAAAGTACTTTCTTTTCCACTTTTGGCAGCAAAAGTGGAGCAAAACTGCCGACACGCTACAAAATCGGATTAGCACATAAGGCTCATTCACTCTCAAAAAGTCGAACTCGTCGTGCATCTCGATTTTTCCGCTACAGTCGGACAAAAGAAGGGAAATTTGATTTAAAGGCAAAAATTATTTTTTTAATCAATTCTTTGCTATAATAACATTAATGAAAAAGCGGCGGATAAAATTTATCTTAAAAGCAACGGATTTTGTTTTGCTAACATTTATTCTTTTTCCGATGGCTTTTTATATTAATCGAATTTATGGTTGCGATGCTTGTCATTTAAATTTCATTCAGAACCTCTTAAAATCTATTGCCCAATACTTAATCAAGGTTCAGGTTTTAGTGTTTGCGCCGGCCTTAGTCGTTTTTTTTATCCCGTTTTCCATTGTCATGGAATGGGCAAGCGGCAGTCCCAGGGAATGGAAGCTGACTGCATATATCGCTTGCATCATTAGTCTTATGGCTCTAATGTATTTTGTGTTTACATAAAATACAATTGGCACTTATGAAGCGACCATGGTAAAATAGTTTTTAGTTAAGGAGGGATATGGGTTATATCGACAAAATTGCTTCTTCATTTGCAAACTACCTGGTTGCGGTTTGGCAGCAGATTAGTTGGATTTTTACTACGGATACAATTAAAATGAAGCCGCTGTTATTTTTGGATATTATTTTAGTGGCCTTTGTTTTCTATTGGATTTACATTTTTCTTAAAAAAACCACAGCTTCACGATTCCTACCCGGGTTCCTCGCATTTTCTGTTTTTGCCGGCCTTGGTTATCTTTTTGATTTAAATGCCGTTGCTTGGTTATTTTCTAAAATGTTTTTAGTCATAATTGTGGCAATTCCCATAATATTTCAACCGGAAATTAGGGAAGCATTAAGTTTGATGTCAAAGAAAAAATCTTTGGTTAACGCTCCGATTAATAAGGAAGATAGATGAAGTACATAACCAATAATTTTTTTGTTAAATTTTTATGTTTGGTGCTTGCCTTTGTTTTTTGGGTTTTTGTGATGGCAGCTGACACCAGAATGGGTTATTTCCCCAAAGAAATCGAGGTAAAAGTTAGAAATATTGCTAACGGTCTTGCGGTAGTGGAGGATACTGTTCCAATAAAAATTAAAGTAAAAGCTCCCTTAACCGTATATAATAAATTAAATGATAAAAGTTTTGAGGCTTACGTGGACGCTTCCAGTATAAAAGAAGCCGGGGCCGAAAATTTAGATATTAAAATTGATTCAAAGGAAGCGGGTGTTCAGGTAGTAGGGTCGGACCCTAAATCCTTCCTATTAAAATTGGAAGATGAAGAAACTAAAAAAATGGCTATAACCCTAAGCCATAAGGGAAAACCGTCTGATGATTATAAAGTTGGAACCGGGGAAATTTCGACAAAAGACGTTATAGTGACCGGTTCCCCTACAAAATTAAAAAAAATAGCAGATGTTGTGGCGTTGATAGAGTTAAAGGGTAATGAAAAAGGAAATATTGATGCCGACATGCCGGTAGTCGCTTTAGACGAAGATAACAATACCATTAATTATCTGGTTTTTGATCCGGAAATTGTGGGTGTTAAGATGGCCATTATTCCAAAGGTGGTGTCTAAATCCGTTGGTATAAAAGTGAACTTAACAGGTGAGGCGGCTAAAGGCTACTGGGTAAGCAAGATAAAAACCGATCCGGAGATTGTGGCCGTTAAAGGAGAGCTTGAAAAAATAAAAAATATGGAATATGTGGAAACTGAAAAAATTGATTTGGTGGGGAATTCGCAAACTATGATTGCTCGTGCTAAGTTTCAGTTGCCGGAAGGTGTAAAAGTGGCAGATAATATAGACAAAGTTAATGTCCAAATTTTTATTTCTAAAATTGATGCTACCAAAACCATATCGCCCGCGGTAAACTTTAAAAGGGGAAATCCGAAATATAAAGCGGAGACCTTAAATATGCCGGCCGTTACCTTGTCCGGTTCGCAAGCCGCCCTAAATGCCGCTACTTCTGAAAATGTTGTTTTGAATATAGATTTGTCAAGTTACGGACCGGGCGAGCAAAAAATTCAAATTAAAAAAGAAATGGTGACAGTTTCTGGTGAAGTTGAAGTGACTAAAGTTTTACCGGAGTTTATAACAATAAAAATAACGGAGATAGCAACACCAACCCCATGAAATTAGAAGATAGACATAATTTAAAACTTATCATTATCCTATTCCTGGCGCTGCTATTGGGTGGTACTATTGGTTTTGTTGCTTTTACGGACGAAGACATACTAACCGCTTTCTACAGGACTATCATTTTAATGCTGACTCACTTTGACCATGAAATTCCGGAGACTTGGGGAGTAAGGCTTCTTGTCTTGGGTCTAATTTTTGGAAGTCTTATCATTATGGCATATTTAATAAAGATATTTGCTCAGTATATTTTTGAAGGAACGCTGAGTGATAATATAAGGAGGCGAAGAATGAAAAAAGAAATAGATGCTATGAAAGACCATTTTATAGTTTGCGGTTTTGGGCGTGTCGGACAACAGATCGTTCAGGAGCTTATAAATGAAGATGTCAATTTTGTCGTTTTAGATCGTGACGAAAAAGCATTTCATGATAGAATATCAAAGAAGATTAAATTTTTGCCTAAAGATCCAACATTCGAGGATAATTTGCGTGATGCGGGTATTTACAGGGCCAAGTCTTTAATTGCGGGTTTGGGTGAAGATACGGATAATTTGCTTCTAACATTGGCGGCCAGATCCCTAAATCCCAACCTTTATATCGTTTCCAGATGTAGTTTTGAGGAAAATGCGGCAAAATTAGAAAAGGCAGGAGCGGACAGAGTTGCAATGCCGTATCAAATTGGCGGATATCATATGGCCACTATGGCCTTGAGGCCGGCAGTTGTTGATTTTTTAGATGTCATTATAGACAGCAAGCATCACGAATTGCAAATAGAAGAAGTTTGTGTTGAAGAAGATTCGCCGCTAATTGGCAAGCCATTAACGGAATATTTATCCAGAAAAAGAACGGGTGCCACAATTTTGGCAATTAACCGTTATGATGGAACATCTGTTATTAATCCGGCGGGAGACGAAATAATTTATAGTAAAGACAAACTAATAATTATGGGCACAAAGAAGCAGTTGGAAAATTTGGCCAGTTCAATCTTTAGCGAGGAGAGTATTATTGTTAAGTAAAGAATTTACAGAAGAGCAAAAAGAGATTTTGAAAAAAAAGCTTAAAGATATCGAGGCAGAACTGGAAGAAAGAGCAGTTAAGTCGCCGGATAATATTTTTTGGAAGGCAAAATTTGATGATTTTGGCATAGAGGACGACGATGAGGTCTTAGAAGACGAAGTTTTCGATGTCAAAGTTGCCCAAATAAAAAATTTGTTAGAAGATAAGGCGCAAATTGAGTTAGCGTTGGAAAAGTTTTATAACGGAAGTTACGGTATTTGTGCGAATTGCCGTCAAGAAATTGATGTAGAAAGATTAAAGGCTTTCCCTGAAGCAACATTTTGTATAAAATGTGATTCATGAAAAAGGATTATAAAATTGATAATGAGGGATCCGGCAAAAGACTGGATGTTTTTTTAGTTTCCAGGGAGACTAATTATTCCAGGTCTTTTGTCCAGAAATTAATAATTGGGGGTAGGGTGCTAATTAATAATGTTTCCGGAAAAGCGAATATGATATTAAAAGTGGGAGACTCCGTTTCATTTACAGCTCCGGAAGCAAAAAAAGAAGAAAAATTAAAGCCGTCTAACGATATAGAGATCCCTATAATTTTTGAGAATGAAGAATTTTTAGCAATAAACAAACCGGCCGGGCTTGTTGTTCATCCGGCATTTGGTCACCCGGATGATACCTTAGTAAATATTCTTGTATCAATGCGTCCGGATTTAATGCGTCTGGATAATTTACGTCCGGGAATTATTCATCGGCTGGATAAAGATACTTCCGGCATAATGCTGGTTGCAAAAACCCAGGAAGCGGTAACTTTTTTATCCAAGGAAATTGAAAATAGAAAAGTAAAGAAACATTATTTGGCTTTGGTTTTTGGCAAGGTCGATCCTAAAAGGGGAGAGATTAATGTTCCCCTTAAAAGATCTTCGGTTAATAGAAAAAAAGTTGATGTTTCCGCGGCGGGTAAAACAGCAATTACGAATTATGAAGTGGCGGAGGAACTGGGCAACGCGACATTAATAAATGCTTTTCCGGTAACCGGCAGAACGCATCAAATTAGAGTTCATTTTTCGTATATTGGTCATCCAATAATTGGCGATGAAACATATTCGTCAGGGTTACAACTTCTGGAGGCGAAAAAGTTGGGGGTTACCAGGCAAATGCTTCATGCTTATCGCTTGGGTTTTAAAGACCCCAAAACTAAAAAATGGCTGGAACTAGAGGCTCCGGTTCCTCAAGATTTTCAAAAGTTACTTCAGAAAACAAGGATGGAAAAATGATCGGCGACATTATCCAATTGGAGAAGGCGAGAATGGCCTATAAAAATGGCACCCTAAAACAGTCATATTTAATTACCGGTCCGTGGGATATCGGAAAAAAAGATTTTGCCATAGCGTTTTCGGCAATGATTTTTTGCGAAACTAAAGACAATTGCGGTAAATGTAAGGGCTGCAAAAAAACCAATTCTTTTTCTAATCCCGACTTCTATGTTTTAGATGAGGAAGGGCAAATAAAAATTGATTCGATAAGAGAGCTAAATAAAAAATTAAATTTAAAGCCCTATGAGTTTGAAAGTAAGGTAGCTTTAATAATTGGGGCAGAGAGAATGACAATTGAAGCGGCAAATAGTTTACTAAAGATATTAGAAGAACCGCCGGAAGATTCTGTTATTATTCTTACATCCGCCGTACCCGGTCAATTGCTAGAAACCATTAAGTCCAGATGTCAGGATATCAAGTTAAAAAATATGCCTAAAAAAATGATTGTTGAAGAATTAATTAAAAACCATGGCTTGAAAAGCGATGAGGCCTTAAGAATTGCCAATATCGCTTTAGGAAGGCCAAAATTAGCGGAGAAATTGGTCGTAAATGATGATTATGGTGAAGAGGTTGAATTTTTAAGAGAAATTGCAAAAAAAAATTTGTGCGATAGGTTCAAATTGGCGTCAGATTTTGCCGAAAAAAAGAATGTGTTAAGGTTAATCGGTTATTGGGAGACTTTTTTTATGGATCTTTTAAAAGCAAAAATGGATGGCAGGGATGACCTGTCAACAACAAAACATAAGGTTAAAGATTTCTCTTGGGACATCTGGGCAATCGTAAACATACTTGACATTTTAGAGAAAATGAGGGAATATATCCAGAGTAAAATCAAAAATAAACTAATTCTAGAGAACATATTCTTAAATATATGAAGCTTGCCGGAATCCAATTTCAATACTCTCTTAAAATTTATGATTTCGATCAGAACGACCTGGAAATTTCATTGGGTGATTTTGTTTTGGTAGAAACTATTCAGGGTCAGGAAATAGGAAGGGTGGTTTACTTAAATAAAAAGAAAAAAACGAGTGATGAAGATGCCAGGCCGATACTCCGAAAAGCAACTTTGGAAGACCGGGAAAAAATGAAAGAGTTAAAAGAGGAAGCTGCCACTTATTTGCCGGATTTCGAAAAACAAGTCAAGAGTTTTGGGCTTAAAATGAGACCGCTTGCCGCTGATATTTCTGTTGATGAAAAGAGATTGACTTTTTATTTTATGGCAGAAAGCAGGATTGATTTTAGGGATATGGTAAGAGAATTGGCCAGGGAATATAAAAAGCAAATAAGACTCTTACAGGTTGGTGCCAGAGACGGAGCCCGAATTGTGGGCGGTTATGGCAGGTGCGGTTTAGTAGTCTGCTGTCAGAGATTCCTTACGGACTTAGAAAGCATCACCATGGATATGGCGAGGAATCAGAATTTGGCGGCTAAATCAGGTTCTAAAATTTCCGGAATTTGCGGCAAACTAATGTGCTGTCTTGCATACGAAACTGATGATAAAAATAAGATTGAGAAAGAGATGGAAAAAGAAATTGATGCTGCTCAAAGCCGAGACTAAATAATTGTGCATCTAATTTCAGAATGGGTTTAAGTATGTCATTCCGGACTTGATCCGGAATCTATTATTTCTTTATTTCTATTTCCACTTTTGGCAGCAAAAGTGGAGCAAAACTGCCGACACGCTACAAAATCGGATTAGCACATAAGGCTCATTCACTCTCAAAAAGTCGAACTCGTCATCTTCTCTTCGCCAAGTGCATCTCGATTTTTCCGCTACAGTCGGAGAAGAATTATAGATATTGATATCGCAAATAGTATGGACTATTATTAATTTATGTTTGGTGCATGTTTTGTAACTGATTACGGATATTATATGCTTGCCGGATTTATTATTGCAGGTTTATTATCCGGGTACATTTCATTTTTATTAATTAGAAAACTAATCAAGACAAAGAAAGACTCTTTACTGATACCAATAATATTATTAGGAATAGTTTTTCTTATTTCGGCCATTTTTATTTTGAATTTTAAACAACTTGCATGGATGTCGACATGTATTGCCTCAGTTTAATACAAATAATAATAACAAATAATTGACTATAAGGCATAATTTAGATATAATAGTACAGAATTTCGGCCTCTTTTTTTGTTTTTAAAAATGTGTCAATTGAGTTTTAATGGTAGGGGGCTGGTTGCATGGATAAAAAAATGCCGATGTAGCGTTAGTGGCAGAGTCCGGCAACTGACGGATAAACAGTAGGTTGACCGTAAGGCTAGGTAAGTGAGCAGGAAAAATGCCGATGTAGCTCAATGGCAGAGCAACTGTTTTGTAAACAGTAGGTTGTGGGTTCGAATCCCTCCATCGGCTCCATAAAAGTTATCAGGAATCAGTAACCAGGAAACATTAATAGGGATAGAAGATTGTTTACTGATTACTGTTTCCTGATTCCTGACACGGGCAGGTACCCAAGTGGCCAACGGGGGCAGACTGTAAATCTGCTGGCATTCGCCTTCGAAGGTTCGAATCCTTCCCTGCCCACCAATAACAATAAACAATTAACAAGGAACAAAAAACAAAAGCACAGTTTTACGGATAAAATGTTTTTTGTTGATTGCACTTTGTTTTTTGGCTCGGGCCCAGATAGCTCAGTTGGCAGAGCGCATCCATGGTAAGGATGAGGTCACGGGTTCGAATCCCGTTCTGGGCTCCAGATAACTTGCTAAGTTTTCAAACAATGTTACCTCAATAATTTGCCCTAGTAACTTGCAAACTTACCAATTAATAAACTAGAATAAAAGGAGAAATAAATGGCAAAGAAAGAAAATCGGCCGGTAATTGCACTTGCTTGCGGTGAATGTAAAAACAGGAACTATTCAACTACAAAAAATAAGAAGAATACGACTGACAGGATAGAATTAAGCAAATTTTGTCCTTTTTGCCGAAAAACCACAGCTCACAAAGAAACGAAATAAAACTTTATATAGTTCGATATTTGACAAGTAAATGTTGATATTTTAGAATGGTTATGGGTGTAAATATAACTGTTGATTATTATTCAAAATGAAAACTAATCTTAAATCAAAAGCCATATCTTTGCGTAAGCAAGGCTTCTCTTTGAAAGAAATAAGTGAAGATTTAGGTATAGCAAAAAGTACGGCATCCTTGTGGTTAAGGGATACTGTTTTAAGCGCAAATGCTATAAAAAGGATTGAAAGTAGAATAACTAAAGGACAAATAAAAGCGGCTGAAATAAAGAGAGAAAAAACAAGAAAATTGTTAAATGAATTTCAAGCAAAAAGCGATGTGTTAGTTGGGCGAACTATATTAAATATTGATATGATAAAGATAATATGTTCATTGATTTATTGGTGTGAGGGGGGTAAATATAGCGATAATTTCGTACAATTTACCAATTCAGATCCCAGTCTTATGGGTACATTTCTGCAATTACTTAGGCAGGTATTTATGGTAGATGAAAAAAAATTTAGGGTTTGTATGCATCTTCATGACTATCATAATGAAAAAAAGCAAAGACAATTTTGGTCTATGGTAACAGAAGTTCCCGAGAGCCAGTTTATAAAGTCATACAATAAGCCAAATACGGGAAAGAGAATTAGAAAAGGTTATCAAGGATGTGTGCAGTTGAGGTATTATGATGCGGTAGTATCGAGAGAATTATTAGCAATAGCTAAATCTTTCATGAATAAACTTGAAAACAAATAAAGGGGCGTTCGTTAATTGGATAAACGGCTACTCTCCAAAAGTAGTCCTGCCGGTTCGAGTCCGGCCGCCCCTGCCAAAAGAATAAATTCACGATTAGCCGATAGCTTATGGCTAGTTATATAAAGAGAAGAAATAAATTTACTGATTGCCAATGACTTGTGGTCATAAATAAGAAAGCCAAAGAAAGATTTTTAGCTTCGCGCTTGACTAAACTGGACTTACGCAAAATGGCACATCTATCCAAGCCGAAAACAAGTGAGATAAAATCTCTTTTCTCTACTGGAAGCGTATTTGTAGATACGCTGACAGGAGAAAAAGGGATTTTAGCCACTTGGGGTGGTTTGGGAGGTGTGGTAGGTTTGCGTAAGTTCAGTAAAGCCATTTTAGAGTTATTATTTATACCAAGGGGAATAAATATTATGATAAGAATAATTAAAAAATTGGTCGGAGAAAAGCTTAAGGAATATTTTTTTGTGTAATAACATTTAATTATTGCCTAATGCATTTTCCGGCCGATAAGCCGGTTTTTTTATGAAAAATTTAAAGAAATACATTTTTAATGCAAAGACTTATGTTAATGGATGCTTTCGAATACAGAGCTTCTTATTGGTTTTGGGTATTTATTCAGACCTTGCCAATTATTGGCATTTATTTCTTGTGGAGTGCCATTATTCCTGCCGGCGGTTCCTTAAAGGGCTATAATTACCAGGCAATTTTGACTTATTATATTGGCGTTACTATAGCGGTAAGAATAATTCAGTCCACCCCCGAATGGGACTTAAATTGGAGCATAAACGAAGGATATTTTACATATTATTTATATAGACCAATTAGTCCGTATTTAGAGATGCTATCGGTACGTATCGCCATGAAAATTTTTAATTTGATGTTATTTATTCCGGCGATATCGCTTATCATTTATTTGCTGGGTTCTAATATTGCCTTGCCCTCGCTGGCTAACCTTCTTTTATTTTTTGGTTTCTGTTTGATCAGTTTTGTCATAATGTTTACAATTTCTTTTACAGTTGGGCTTATTGCTTTTTGGTGGGAAAATGCGGCGGCCATATTTTATTTTAAGAACGCCATTGTTGCCTTATTATCAGGCTATACTATTCCTTTCGAATTTTTTCCGGCAAAATTTCAAAATTTTTTAAACATCTTGCCCTTTAAATATGTTGCTTATTTTCCGGCAAAAATATTTCAAGGACAGCTTTCTTTAGGCGAGATTGGTAAAGGAGCTTTGCTAGCCTTGCTCTGGATGTTAATTTTACTGACAATCATGCGTTTTATCTATCTTAAAGGCTTAAGAAGGTATTCGGCGGTGGGAGGATAAAATGAAAAGACATTTAAAATTAATTTTGTTATTTATGAAGCTTTCCTTGATGAAGGAAATGATCTATAAAAAAACCTTTGTTTGGTCTTTTATTACCATAACGGCTTGGTGGCTCGTGCAGCTTACCATGGTTAATTTAATATATTATAACGTGAAGGCGATTGCAGGTTGGAATTTTGGCGAGATGCTGGTGCTGCTTGGTACTTTTAATATTGTTGATTCATTGATTTTTGCTTTTTTCGTTAATAATATGGGCAAAATTGCTGATTATATTAGAAAGGGCGACTTAGACTTCTTCTTGATAAAACCTATTAGCAGTCAATTTTATGTAACTTTTAAGCTTTTTAGCTTTAACGAATTATATGAAGTTTTTCTGGGTATGTTCCTTGTATTTTTTGGTTTAGGAAAAATTAGTTATAATATCCCTCTAATAAATTGGTCAGTTTTTATAATTATGATTTTTTCGGCCATTGCTATTTCTTATGCGTTATGGCTTATTACTTCCTGTTTCGCTTTTATTTCGCCTCGTATCAGCGAAATTCATGAGGCATTCATTTCGATTTCCCAGTTTTCGAAATATCCGGTTGGAATATATAACAAATTTTTTAACCGGTTGCTTGTTTGGTTTTTCCCAGTTCTATTTATGGCCGCCATACCTGCTGGAGTGTTGCTAGGCAAATATAGTTTTATTTATGCCGCTTTTTCCATTATTCTAGCCGTTATGTTCATTCTTATTTCGACAAAAATTTGGAATTTTTCTTTAAAATATTATCAGAGTGCATCTAGTTAAAGGAGTTTTATGGCAATTATAGAAGTGAAAAATTTAGTAAAAAATTTTCCTTATCACGAAAAAAGGCGGGTCTTAAAGATTCGGTTAAGAATTTATTTGTTAGGGAAAGACTAATCAAAGAAGCGGTTAACGGTATTTCTTTTGAGATTGACGAAGGAGAGATGGTGGGTTTTATTGGTCCAAACGGTGCCGGCAAAACAACCACTTTAAAGATACTTTCCGGAATTATGTATCCGACGTCCGGCAAAGTTAGGGTAGATGGATTTATCCCATGGGAAAGAAAAAAAGAATATCAGAGGCAGATATCAATTGTAATGGGACAGAAAGCTCAGCTTTGGTGGGATTTGCCGCCGATGGATTCCTTTATTCTAATTAAAGAAATTTATCAGATACCCAAAAAACAGTTTGAAGAAAAGGTAGGCGCTCTAATTGATCTATTAGATATTAAAGAGCAACTCGCAACTCAGGTTAGAAAATTATCCTTAGGTCAAAGAATGAAATGTGAAATAATTGCGGCCTTGCTTTATGGTCCAAGAATTTTATATCTGGACGAACCAACTATCGGAGTTGATCTTGTAACTCAGGAAAAAATCAGAAATTTCTTAAAAGATCATAACGATAGGGAAAAAACTACCATCATTTTAACTTCTCATTATATGCAGGACATAGAAAGAGTTTGCGACAGGGTAATATTTATCGATCGCGGTAAAATAATTTTTGATGGCCAAATTTCTACTTTGTATGATAAATATGCCAAAGAAAAAAATTTAGAACTTTTGTTTAAGAAGCAAGTTGCCGCGAAAGACCTCGAAGTTTATGGCCAACTTACAAAATTGGAAGGCAAAAAAGCCATAATTAAGGTTGAAAGAAATAAAAGCCCCGAGATAGCCGGCAAAATTTTAAGTAAGTTACCGGTAGAAGATATTTTAATAACGGAACCGGATTTAGAAGAAATTATCCAGAGATTTTACGGCACTTCTTCTTGAATGGTTTGCTGATTAGTCTTATGCTTAATATATGAAAAAAATATTTCCGATATTTTTAGTGAGTTTAGGTGCTGTTTTTTTGTTTTTTCATTGGCAAGATCAAAAAAACATGACCTTAAAAGTCATCAATAATTACCCTTACTATGAAAAAACTGCATTTGATATGGCCAGGTTAAATTATGAGGATCATTTTTTAAAGTTAAAAAAGATTGTTATCTCTTTTGGAGGTCCGGGCGATCCCATAGCATATTATGTATATAGCTCCAAATATTCGCCAAAAGCTTATATAGCGGTGCATTTAAAAAACGGCAATCAGGCCGTACCCGAAGAAAAAATTAAGAATTATATTGAACAAAATGTTTTAAAAGGAGATGATTTATCAAGTGCGGATTTTGTTGAATTTACAAAAAACAACCTAGGAAAAAAAACTTATCTAACGGAAATTGAGAAACAAAATTCTCAAATAAAATTTAAGGCTTGCAATATAGGCAAAAATGGTAGTATCATATGCGCATAAAGTCTATTTTGAATTGACAATTGTGGATAAAGTACCTATAGTACATTTAGGTTAATATCGGCTTCTAATTTTAGAATGCGAAAGTATAAAAGAGGAGTATTAAATGAGAAAAAAGGTTTTCAAGCTTGTGGTTGGGATTTTTGCATTAGCGGCAATACTGGCAATGCCCAAACACATTTATGCGGAGGGTGATACGGGGGGAGCGCGTGGAATAACCATAGTCCCTTTAAATTTCGAGTTGTTTGCTAATCCGGGAGAAAGTATTACCGACAAGGTTAGAGTTACCAACACATCCGATGTCGAAGGTAGTTATCAAATTCTAATCCAAGATTTTGCGGCTACGGGCGAAGAAGGCAATGTATCTTTATTTGAGGATGATCAAACTAACCACAGCTTTTCTTTGGCTAAGTGGATTCAGCCGGAGCCCAAAAATTTTACCCTGAAAGCAAAAGAAGAGAAAACCATATATTTTACTATAAATGTACCCAAAGATGCTGAACCGGGCGGCCACTATGCATCTGTTTTGGTTAATATGGGCGGTGATGTAAAGCCAAGCGGCGGTGCGTCAGTTGCTTCCAGAATTGGATCTCTCATTCTTCTAAGAGTTTCCGGCAATATCAGAGAAGAAGCTAATATAGAGTCCTTTACCGCACCGAGTTATTCCGAAAAGAGTCCAATCGAATTTGATTTAAGAGTAAAAAATACCGGCAATAATCACATCAGACCAAAAGGCACCATTGTTATCACAAATATTTTAGGCCAAAAAGTTACCGAAGTTCCCTTGGACGGTTTAAATGTTTTGCCGAATGCTATTAGAAAAATACCAACCACTTGGAAACCGAATCAAATGTTGGCAGGACGTTACACGGCAACTCTGGTAGCTAACTATGGTTCATCAAACAAGCAATTAACATCGACAGTATCATTTATAGTTTTTCCTAAATGGCTTGCATTAGTTGTTGGTACAGGTATTATTTTGCTTGCTGTTGTTATATCAAACAAGAAAGCAGTTAAAAAATTACTGCATAAGTTAACTAAATAATAACTTACTTGAGCTTTTGTTAACAAAGCTCTTAGGGGGTGGCAAGAGTTTGGGTTTGGGTATGAGAAAACTTACAAAGAATATAATAGTTGGTGTCACCCTGTTTATTGCCTTCTTTGTCTTTTCGGCTGACAAGGCAAGCGCTGCGGTTCAGGGGCTAAATTTCCCAAGAGATACAATTAACACGGGTAATCCCGAAGCATACGCCCAGCATTTAATTAAATTCGGACTGCCTTTAGAATCTCTACAGGTAAGTGCCGGCGACTATATTTTAATAGATTTTCCATTTTATTCATCGCTGACCGAGCCAACTTTTTTGAGTGGTTCTTTTACGGGGAATCCGGTTTTTAGCGTGATTGATAAGAGAATTAGAATTACCGGCATAGAACTGTTGCCGGGTAAAACGTTGCAAATTAATGGTATTAATGCCTATAATCCGGCCAATAGGGACGAATATGACGTTTATATTCGTATTTCTTCTGATCCGGACGGAATAGTTACTAGAAATATGGCCCAGATCATAGCCACGCCGACCGATAATTCGGTCTCAGTTTCAGCCACAATAATGGCCAATGTTGGAACTCTAAAAGTAACAGGCTATGCCGCTCCGGGACTTTTTTTGACATTTTCGGAAAACGGTACCATTATCGGCACCACTACCGGCACGCCCACCGGAACATTTTCTCAAATCTTTCCCGGCATTAATCCGGTTCAGCACACCATTATTATATTTGGTACGGATTCCGTAAATAGAACCACATCTCCCGTGACGATAGAGGCATTCACCAGGGTTAGGGAATTGACCATAGTATCCGGCGTATTAATGCCGCCAACCATGTCTATTGATAAAGATCAAATTACTCAAGGGGAGTCCTTAACTATCTCAGGGATGGGCGTACCTGGTCACATGATTATTATTTATACTCAACCGGCTCCCGATGAAAGCTATCAGACTGCGCCGGAATTGGATGGGGCTTGGTCTCATACTATTACCGATACATCCAGTTTCGAGATTGGCGTTCATTCGGTTTGGGCGATTGATCAAGATATTTTTGGAGGGCAAAGCTTGTATAGCCGTACTTTGGATTTTAGAGTGACGCAGGCCTTGCCACCAAACCCCGGTCCTCCTTGCGATATAGAAAAAGGCGATTTATCCTGTGACTTGCTTGTTAATATCGTAGATTTTTCGATTCTTTTATATTATTGGGGCACCAATAACGGTGTTGCCGATATCAATGCTGATGGCAGCGTCAATCTCATCGATTTCTCTGTCATGATGTTCTATTGGCAAGGATAAAGACCGCTAACGCGGAATATCAAATTAAAAATGTCAAATGTCTAATGAAATTCTAATGATTAAATTCCGAAAATTAAGATTTAAGATTTTGACATTCATTTGTAATTGACATTTGACATTAAGATCTTCATATCTTCCAAATTTCACAAATTCGTTATGTCATTCCAAACTCGACTACAGAATCTAGGAAGAATGGATTCCTGGTCAAGCCTGCCTCGCTTTGCTCATCAAGGCGGGCCAGGAATGACAAGTTGGGATTGTGAGCAGTTACAGTTATGTCTCTTGACTAAAATCGTTTGCTTGTGATCTTTAAGTTTGTTAAAATTGATGCTAGAGAGCGCAAAGGATGAAAAAACATTTTATTCACACAAAAAAAGCATTTGCGGTTATTTTAACTATATTCTTATTTTTATCCCTATTTTTCTTTGATGTTTCTAAAGTGACAGCGGCAGATCCGCCTTATTTTGTGTATCTTACTAATTTTAGCGTAGATGCAAAAATCGTCGGGCAGCCTTTTAATCTACAGATTCAAGCCTGGGATCCTAATAATATGGGCAACAATCCTATTCAGACAATGAATGGAACAATTTCGCTTCAAAACTCCACTTCTTCTATTTCTCCAAGCCAGGTTACTATGTCGGGGGGGGAGTGGATAGGACAGGTAACTATTACCAAATCTACGACAAGTGAAGTTATAACGGCCATGGCTACCGGTTTTGTGTCTTCATCTTCGCCGCAGTTTACTGTTTTGCCTGATAGTAGACAGGTAATACTGGGTGTTTATGGAGGGAATGTCCAATCTAAAACAGTAACGAACAGACTGGATAACTCTTTGCAAGTTAGAGCTATGGATAAATATGGTAATGCTATATCAAATGCCGGTATTTTATTTAAAAGCGTTGGTTTTCCGCCGGGTGCTAGCGGATATTCATTATCCTCCGGCAGCGTTTTGACGGATATAAATGGCATTGCTTCGACCCAATTTACTTTGGGCAACAAAATAGGTACGTATATGGTTCAGGCCACTATTATTTCTGGCCTTTCGCCGCCGGTTACTTTTTATTCGAATGCAACAGCAGATGTCTTAAACAATCTTTTTATCTCACCAATTATTGCGGTTATACCCAAGGGAGCCCAACAGGTTTTTCAAACTACCGGAACCGATCGGCATGGCAATCCTGTTTCTGTTTCCGGAGTTGCGTGGTCGGTAGAAAGAGGCGGCGGTACCATTGATCAAAACGGTGTCCTGATCGAGGTCTTTTATCGCGATCTGCCGGGAAGCGACAAGGAGTTCCTCCTTGCACAGCAGCAATATTCAAAGACGCTCCTCACCGTTTCAGGGATTTATAGAGCAAATTTCACCCTTTCTTCATAATCATGAAAATCAACCCGAAGGCAAGGGGGTCTTGGACCATGTAACGGTAACTCCCAATGTTGTTCAGGCGACCACAAATTCCAGAAACCCTTTAATTGCAACGGCGTATGATAGATATAATTTTGCTGTCAATGATGCGGCAATGACTTGGGAAATTGATGGTGATATGGGGGAGCTTTCTTCCAAAGAAGGTAATGACACAGAGTTAATTTTAAAAAATAGACCGGGTAATGGAAAAATTACGGTTACGGCAAAACAAAAGGAATTAACGACAAAAGCAGAGGCAATAGTTTCCAGCTATCCGGCTCCAGGGGGTTATTTCTTCTTTAGTGAAGTAAGAAGTCCGCAAGCTTCCGGAACTCCGTTTGACGTAACGGTTACGGCACGGGATAATTCGGACAACGTTATAGCGGATTTTAAAGAACAAGTAGTATTAAGAGATTCCACCAATACAATAATACCAACGGCGATAAATGATTTTATAAATGGTATTTGGACGGGGCAAGTAACTATTTCGGTACCAGGGGTATGAGCGGTGTTTCCAACACTTTTGAGGTAACAGGTGATCCTATGCGAATTGCCGGAGCGTCTAATGTTGAACTAGGTGTTTTGGAAAGCATAAAAAAATCCCTTAAAGATGCTGTTTTCGGTAAATCATCGGAAGGCAAAGAAGTCTTAAAAAATTTAGCGGCCGGGATTGCTTCCGGCTTGGGGCTTTTAGGATCGGGTCTTGGAATGGCATGGACAACCGGCAGGGGGCTTGAGGCAATTGGCAGAAACCCCTTAGCAAAATCCAAAGTTCAGGTTAATATGTATATAGGGCTGATGTTGGGTTTACTGGCAGCCGGTCTTTCAGTATTCGCAGCCTTTTTAATTACAAAGTAGGAGGGTATTTTGGCTGATTGGTTAATAAATATATTTATCACATCCGTGTGTTTATTCACTTTGGGCTTATATTTTACTTACAGGGAAAGAGAACTGGAAGCAATTGCCAAAAGTAAGCTTGATGAAACTAAAGAAAAATACTTGGATCAAATTGCCAAAAGAAAAGCCAGGGAAAGAGAAGAAATAAGTAAATTACAAGCTATTGTTGCAGAAATTGAAAAGAAACATCAGGAAGTGGAAGTGGCGAGGCAAAATATTGGGCAAGGATCCGAGAGGGGTGCCGGTCAAAATGTATCCAATGTATCCACGGAAGAAGCTGAAAAAATTCTTGAAAGCGCAAGGGAAAGAGCAGCGGAAATTGAAGAAGAGGCGAAGAAAAAAGCTGACGAGTTTTTAGACAAACAAAAGAAGGAAGTTCAAACGAAAATGGTTGATTTGGTAATGGGCGTAGTCAAAAAAGTTATTGGCCAGTTAGTAAGCTATGAGGATCACAAGAAAATAATTAAATCGGCGTTGGATGATATGGAGGGGGAGGGCAAGCGTTAGTGAAAACCATAAAGGATCATATAGATACAATCCTAGGTTCCATACATTCCAAGAAGGATTTGGATGAGGCGGTTTTTTGTGTGTGTTCTTTCGCCGAGCTTGTAGATTATAAGTCGGTTGGCGGCGACCAAAGCCAGAAAAGAAAACTCTTAATTGCCTCGGAAGTTAAAAATATCCAATCTGTTATTATCGGGGATTATTTTACTAAACTTGTGAAGGCAAACCAAATGTGGCTTTTCGAGCCGTCACATTTTGCCGATTTTAATACGGCACTAAGTAGCATGGCATCTGAAACGTCAGCTATCGACTTAAAAGTAGCCATCGATTTAAAAGAAAGTGATATCCGGGAAATTGCCGATTATTTTTCCGCGAAGCAGCAGCATAAAGTCATCTTAAATATTTCAGTTGATAAGTCGCTAATTGGCGGCGCCATAATAAAAAAGGATAATTACATAATGGACTTTTCCTTAAAAAATAAGCTTTCTACCTTAAGCGCTCAATGGAAAAAGTCTATTAAATTAAGTAAAGCCGATGAGTAAAAGCATAGTCGATTTTTTAAATGAAATTGATGAAAAACCAAAAGATAAGGCAGCGCCTAAAAAGAAAAAAAAGACGGTTGCTGCATTTAAGCCTTCTTTAAATTCCCCAAAAACTGTTAAAAATATTTCTAAAGTTTTGGAAGAATCAATGCCGGTAAACGAGTTGTCGCCGGATATAGTTGAGGTGGGCGAGGTTGTTTATATCGGTGATGGTGTCTGCAAGATTGAAGGCTTATCTAACGCTCGAATTGACGACGTTTTAAAAATTGAAACAGAAAAAGGTGAGGTTTTAACGTTGGTTCTGGGTATGTCGGACAGTCTGGTAGAAACAGTTGTTTTGGGAGACTATTTTGGCATCAAAAAGGGGCAAAATGTTATTTCAACCAGAAAGACTTTAAAAATTTCCAGTGGCGAAGATATTTTAGGAAGAGTAATTTCTCCAATCGGAAAACCCTTGGACGGCAGGGGCCCGATTAAAGGGGGGAAAATGATGCAGGTTGAACGTCCTGCGCCGCCCGTTTATATGCGCTCTCCGATAGTGGATCAATTAAAGACTGGTTTTCTGGTGGTTGACTCTATTATTCCTGTCGGTCTTGGGCAGAGGGAGTTGGTAATAGGCGATAGAAAGACCGGCAAAACAAGATTTATGGCTGACGTAATATGCAACTTAAAGGGAGCCGGCATCTATTGCGTATATGTTGCTATTGGTGCTCAAAAAGCAAAAGTCAAGGGATTCACCGAATATTTGGATAGGTTTGGTGCTTTAGAATATACGGCAATTGTTATGAGTAGCTCGGATGATCCGCCATCTTTAAATTATTTGGCGCCGTATGCCGGATCTGCCTTGGCGGAATATTTTTTAGATCAGGGAAAGAATGCTTTAGTGATATATGACGATTTATCAAAACACGCCAAAGCTTATCGCCAGATGGCACTTCTTTTAAAAAGATCTCCGGGGCGAGATGCCTATCCCGGCGACATTTTCTTTTTGCATTCAAGGCTTTTAGAACGAAGCGCCAAGCTTTCTGGACAGTATGGCGGGGGTTCCATTACAGCCCTTCCGATGGCGGAAACGCAAAACGGTGATATTTCCGAATACATCACTACCAACTTGATGTCTATTACCGACGGCCACATCTACTTGGACAGTCTTATGATGCACGATGGTATTCTGCCGGCAGTTAATTCCGGAGCATCGGTTTCTCGTATTGGCGGCAGCATTCAGCCGCCTATGCTTAGAAAACTGGCTGAGCTTGCAGCGGGTCAGTTAGCCAGGTATAACGAGGTAAAATCCTATGAAATAATGAATACGGAAATATCCATAGAAACAGAAAGAGAAATTGCTAAAGGCAAAAGAATCTTAGAGATTTTCACGCAAAAATCAGGTATTAATTATTTGCAAGATGAAGAAGTTTTGCTCCTATATTTAGTGACTACCGGCCTCTTGGACTTTATCGATTTGTCGGTCGTAACTAACATTAAAAGTGAAATAATTGAATTTTATCGGAACAATAGAGATAACTTTTCCGATTTTGCTAAAGGCGCTTTAAGCGTTATGAAAAGTGTTGATGAAATAAAACCGTTTGCCGATCACCTTATTGAGGGATTTTATGCTAAATCCGAATCCGAAAGTGCTAAAACTTTAAAAAATGCCTATTTGAAAGATGTAGAGGATAAAGAGACAAAGGAAAAAGAAAAGGCAAGTAAGGAAGCGGAAAATAAAGCTAAAGAAGGCGATAAAACGTAAGGAAAAAGAAAGGGTAAAATAAAAAATGCCGACGCTAAATGAGGTTAAAGAACAAATTGCGGTTGTAGGATCTGTGGGTGATTTTGCCAATGCGCTCCAACAAATTGCGGCAATGCGGATGGTAGCCCTGCGAAACCAGGTCTTAAACAGCAAGAGGTTTGTAGATGAGGCAACCGAAATTTTAAAAGAACTTAAATATTATCGTGAACTTTTATTTTTGGAAGAATACGAAAGAACCTCAAAAAAAGCATTTGGCAAGAACGAGAAAAAAGAGGAAAAGCCCATTAAAGATGCAGTAATGGTGGTGTCTTCAAACCAGGGTTTATGCGGTAGGTTCAACGCCGAAATATTTAAAAAAATGGAAAACTATATTTTTCCTAGAAATCCGGATGCCGATTATTATCTTTTAGGCAAAAAATGTCAGGAGCATTATTTGTCGTCTAAAAGGTTTAAGTTAAAGTTTTTCCCATATAACGTACCCGATAATTTTACAGCAAAAGATTTGATAAGGCTAACGGGTGTCTTTTCTCACTACAATAAAATTATTTTAATTTATACGAGGTATATAAACACTGTTAACAGTCAAGTAGTCGAAACTTTATTAGTTACACCGCCAACCCCCATAGAGAAACAAAAAAAGGGTGACAAGGTTCAATATTTATTTGAACCTTCAATCGAAGATTTAATTATTGATGCTTCCGCTAAGTTGAGGGCGGCGGCATTTCAGCAGCAGATATTGGATTCAAGGCTGGCCCAATATTCAGCGCAAATGGTGGGTATGCAAGGAGCCTCAGAAAACGCCAAAGTAATGCTTGATGATCTCGGGCACGAATATAATAAGCAAAGAAGAAAAATGATTGATAAAAAAATTGGGGAAGTTTTTGCCGGAAGCGCTTTATGGTAGAGATAGGCTAAAAGTTAAAAGTTAGGGGTTAAGGGTATGGCTGAGATAGCTGAGATAGAAGAACAACAGCAAATAATTCGCAAAATTGGCCGTGTGGTGGGTATTCACGGGGCGGTGGTTGACGTTCATTTCCCCGGTGAACTCCCGGAAATCCATAATGCCATGATTATAAAAGAAGGAAATGAAGAACTTGTCTTAGAGGTTTTTGAGCATCAGCCCAATCGAACTGTTAGGGCGCTTGCCATGGGCCACTCTACCGGGCTTAAAGTAGGCTTAGAAGTTGAGGATACGGGAGGCGTCCTTCTTGTTCCGGTTGGTCCGGAACTCTTGGGCAGAATGGTCAATATTTTCGGAAAACCCTTAGATGACGGGGAAGAGGTAAAAACCGAAACAAAGCATCCAATTTATGTTCCAAGCCCCGATTTTACCGGCGTTAAAAACACTAATGAAATAATTGAGACCGGCATTAAAGCTTTAGACTTTTTAACCCCCTTTATTAAAGGCGGCAAAACAGGCTTCTTTGGCGGTGCGGGTGTTGGTAAAACACAGCTGGTTACCGAAATTATCCACAATACTACCATGAAACATGGTAACAACTCGGTTTTTTGCGGTGTTGGAGAACGTACCAGGGAAGGTAATGAGCTTTATTTGTCTCTAAGAGATACTAATGTTTTGCCTAATGTGTCTATAGTGCTGGGTCAGATGAATGAATCCCCTGCAATAAGGTTTAGAACTCCCTTAACGGCTATTACTATAGCTGAGTACCTAAGAGACTGGAAGAAAAACGATATCCTTCTTTTTATAGACAATATTTTTCGATTTATCCAGGCCGGAATGCAGAAACCGGTTATCAGTCAACCTTGGCTTCAGAAATTGGCGAGGTTCAAGAAAGAATTGTCTCCACCGATTCCGGTTCTATTACTTCCGTTCAGGCAATATACGTTCCTGCAGATGACTTTTCCGACCCCGCCATCCAGGCTATCTTCTCCCATCTGGATTCTGTTGTGGTTCTTTCGCGTAAAATTGCTCAGCAAAAAATTTATCCGGCCATGGACGCATTGGCTTCCAGTTCTACTATAGACGAAGAGGTGTTGGGAGAAAAACATTATAAAACATTAAGGTCTTGCTTAAAGCTGTTGGAGCGCTACAGGTCGCTTCAAAACATTATTGCAATTCTAGGCGAGGATGAGCTTTCGGAAGCAGAAAAAGTGACCGTTTCAAGGTCGAAAAAAGTTTTAAAATTTTTAACCCAACCATTTTTTACGGCAGAAAAATTTACCAATGTGCCCGGCGTTTATGTTACTAAGGACGAGACGGTAGAAGGTATAGATAGGATACTTAAAGGGCAATATGACGAGTATACCGATGAACCTTTTTATATGGCGGGCAATATAGAAAGCGTAGAGGACAAATGGCGGAAGAAGTAGAAGAGATTAAACCCCAAGAGGAAGCTGAAAAACAGAACAAAGATACTCCGGAATTTGTGGCTAAGGAAAAACAGGACTTGGCCGCAAAAGAATTTCCGGAAACTTTTAATTTGGTAATTGTTGATATGGACAGGGTAACCTTCGAGGGGCCGGCAAAATCCCTCATTGCTCCCGGATCGAATGGAAATTTTGCCATTTTGCCCGGGCATACGCCTTTATTTGCTAAAATCGATTCGGGCAAGCTTTTCATCGAACATAAATTTGGCACTGAGGAATTACAGATAAAGGGCGGTATTGCTAAAATTAATCAATTTCAGGTAACAATATTGGTGGATTTTTAATAAGTCCAGTAAAATATAAACATATTTTATAGGTACCTAAAAATTATGTTGACATGTTTTTAAGCATTATTTATTATAGATATAACTTGTTTAAGCAAAGGCAAGTTTTATAAGCAGTTAGTTTATTAATAACCAAATAAAAAATAGCAAAGAGTTGGCAAAGGAGGTGAATATAGGAGCATAAACTTCTATTACGTGCGTGTAAATTTGAAAAAACCATCAATTAACAGGGGGAATGAAAACAAATATTATTTAAAATTTAAAAGGAGAGAAGATGTTACAACGCTTCCAAAAATTACTGGTCTACACCACTGCTGTAATGGCAATGTTTGTAAACGGCCTACCGGCAATGGCGGCCGATAAGTTAGACGATACAAACGTCAGGCTATCTGAGCCAAGAGCCAGCCAATCGTCCACCTATACTTTTGCAACCAAGGCTAAAACCACCGGTTCAATAAAAGGTATTAAAATGAAATTTAGAAGAGAGGCCTCTAACGGTCAGCAGCACCCAACGGATATGACTCAAACCAGTGCCGCAAAAGGCACCATGACAGGCGGCCTTACTGCAGCCAATTACACTCTAGACAGGACAACCGATGCCGGAACCGGTATTTTATACCTGCAAAATAACACTGGCGATACTATAAATGGCGGGACTAGCATTACCTGGGAAGTTACCGGTATGGGCAATCCGTCAATTGGCGCAACTAACGCCGGTTGTACCCCAAGCTCAAATAATTCCAGCGGTACTTGCTACCTAAGAATTCTTACTTTTAACACCGATACTTTAGCAGATCTTCAGGCAGAAACTCCTGCTAACATATTAGACACTGCCACCGTATCTTACACTGTTACTTCCGATGTTACCGTAACTGCCACCGTAGATCCGTCGCTTACCTTCACCGTAACCGGTGTCGCTTCCGGTGCAAGTGCTAACGGTCAGACCACTTCTCACACTTCAACCTTTACCACTTTACCCTTCGGTAATTTAGCAACCAATACCCCGAAGTATTTGGCTCATGACTTAACTGTTAGAACCAATGCTACTAAGGGCTATCAGGTAACAATGAAAATGAGAGATGACATGACCGGAACTTATGCGGCGAACAACATTGATCCATACGTTGGTAACGCTGCTACTTGGGCTGTTCCACAAGCTTGGACATCTCCAACTAGCGCAACTGCCAATGAGGACACAGGTTGGATTGGCGCCAATACTCCGGACACTGATGTATCCGGCTGGGCGGCACCATCCGGTAAATGGGGCCCTGTAAACGGTACCGAAAATCAAGTAATGCTTTCATCCGGTCCGGACATAGGCACTGTTGCAACCAGAATCAGCTACACTATGGAAACCGACGTATATCAGCCAGCTGACAATTACACTGGATACCTAATATACAACTGCATCCCAACTTACTAACAAAACCTAGTTAAGTTTAAAAAAGAAGACCCGCAAGGGTCTTCTTTTGATTCCGAGGAAAAACTAGAATTAAGAATAACGAATTATGAATTAATTATGCGAATGAAGAATAAGGGATAAGCAGGACTTACGTACATCAATATTGTTCGACCTTGCCTGCCTGCCCGAAGCAAAGCGGAGGAGGATGGAGAACTACATTAATGCAACTTCAGTGTCTGGCAGCTGCCGGATCCTGAAGAGTAAAATAAGCAGTTCTGCGTAAGTCCCATAAAGCAAAAAGTTCTATCTTCTAATATTCTATATTCCCATACTTAATACCTTATACTAGATTCTTTATTCTTCCCCCTTCTCTTATTGCTTTTCTGTCTAAAATTAGGTTACAATTAGATCAATGAATAAGAGTTTCTGGGCTTCAAAAATAGTTGTTGGTTTGTTATTTTTTATAATCTTTTTTAATTGGCCCAATTTAGCGTTTGCGGGCACCTTAACCGGTGTTTCGGTTACTTTAGGATCAGTTACCCCCAAAACCACCACAACACACACAGCCGGATTTACAACAGCCACAGAAGCAACTTTAAAGCAGGTTACTTTCCAGTGGGAAAAAGATGCCGGTGATTCGACTAAGCCTACAAGCTTAAACTTGGTTAATATAACTATCGGATCGGTAAGCGGTTTAAATTCATCAAATTGGACATTAGATACAGCGTCTTATAATACGGGACTTATCAAATATAATAATTCAGATGGCGAAAGCAAGACGGCATCCAGTGCCATAAGCATGGCTTTTGACAACGTATATAATGCGGAAATAGGTGATTGCACTGTTTCGGGGAAAATGTTTGATACTTGTCACTTAACTGTCAAAACCTACAGCGACGCCGGAATAACTTTAGTTGATAATGCCACAACGTCTTATCAACTGGAAGACGTGCCGTCCTTAACGTACAAGGTAGAAGGTGTGGTACAAGACACTGTTACAAATAATATTACTACCACTATAGATACCGGTTATGATGAAATTGCTTTCGGTAAGCTGGGATTAAGAGAGGTGGAGTATGGCGCCCATAAGCTGTATGTAGAAACGACTGCTGCGGATGGATATACGGTTACAATGAAATTGGATGGGTACATACAAGGGCTAAAAGCGGCCAATAAAATAGATCCGTTTGCGGCCGTAGATTGCACATGGACTACCCCTAAGTCATGGACGACGCCTACGGGAACCGCAAATAGCACCGATACGGGTTGGATTGGGGCAAATACAAGTGATACCAGAGTAAGTGGCTGGAGTACGGATTCCGGGGGTAAATTTGGTCCCGTAAGTTCTACGGCTCATGAAGTTATGAAATCGACAGGGAAAGACTATGGAACCTATAAATATGTCACCTATGCGCTAGAGGTTAACGAATATCAGCCGTACGATTCTTATGCAGGAACTTTAATTTATGAAATTACGCCCACTTACTAATTTAATTATCCTTTTACTTTTATTATTGCCGGTGAAAGTTTTGGGCTTGCCGGAAGTAGCAGGATTAATGATATCTTCCGTGTCTCCCTTTGCCGGACAAACTAACGTGCCGGTAAAAATTAATGAAGGCGCAAAAATAGTTTTTGCTAACTCATCTCTAAACATTAATGAAAGCTCTTTAGAAAATAATATAATTATTCTCTCAAGTGACAGCAGCGAAAAAATGTTCGCTAAAAACTTCCAGACACATAACAGTCAAGACCCTATAATTGATACAGTTGTTAATTTTTATTTTGGTAGGGCGGGGGATGCTTCAAGTTTAAACTGCCAGTTAAAAAACAATACAACCTACACTGTCACCTTAAAAGGCGGCAGTAGCGGCATAAAGGGTATAGCCGATGGGTATAGCCAAATAATGGCTTCGGATTATTCTTGGTCGTTTACGACAGGGGACGATACTTTTAGTCCTGATGTTAAAATTTTGTCCGGAAAAAATCAACCCAACGTTAATGCGCTTTTTTCTTTCGAAACAGACGAGCCAACCAATTACGAGATAAATTATGGTTATGCGGGCGGCACACAAGCTAAATTTTCATCAAATAATTTTAAAAGCAGACACGATTTTTATATGCCGGTTTTAATGGTTGGAAAAAACTATAATTTAAAACTAACGGCAAAGGATCGACAAGGAAAT
The DNA here is from genome assembly GCA_000993275.1 of candidate division CPR2 bacterium GW2011_GWC2_39_10. Lineage (GTDB taxonomy): Bacteria > Patescibacteriota > CPR2 > CPR2 > CPR2 > GWC2-39-10. The sequence goes on from LBVV01000009.1 coordinate 53,744, forward strand.
ACCAAGGAAGTTGATTTTATAATTGAGGTGTTAAATATTTCCAATGTTAGTATCAAGATCGGCGAAAAATCGGCTCAAATTACTTGGCAAACTTCGCGGCCCACGGCAACAGCCATCGAATATGGCGTATCAACCAAATATGAAATAAAGAAAAATATTAATGAATCTAGGACAAGCCACCAATTAGCATTAAATGATCTTTTGCTTGGGCAAAACAAGTATCATTTTCGAATAAAGGCCGAAGAAAAATCCGGCATCTCATACTCTATTGATTATGATTTTCAAACGTTGGCGAATAATCCGACTTATTATAATGATGAAGGTTTCTGGAGGAATGTGGGCGGCGAAACGGTGTCTGATGCGGGTACGCTTGAGCTAGTAACGCCCGTTAAAGACGCGGCGCAGGCAATTGGTAAAAGGGCTTAGCGATGACAAGAGCCAGCCGGCAGATAGTTTTGGTGACGTTATTCTATATATGTTACTTATTATTGGGTTAGGTTCCGTAATCTATTTAAAGCAAAAAGAACTTAGCCTCTTAGGGAAGAGGGTTTATTCAGGGCTTCTGTCGCCTTTTAAGGCTAACAATAAACTAAATAAAACAATCGATTCAGCGATAGAAGAAGAGATAAAGAAAAAAAGGGGTCAATAGTTTCTTTCTAGAGAACTTCTCTTTCTACTTTTTGGCAGCAAAAAGATAGCAAAAACTGCCGACAAAGCTACAAAATTGGGTTAGGACTGAGTCTTGTTCACTCTCAAAAAGTCGAACTCGTCGTAACCTCCTCAAACACAACTTTTTGAGATGTTCCCTGCGACATCCGACCTCAGCTTCGCCGAAGGCGAGACGGGAGTCCACCACAATTTTTACGCTACAGTCGGAAAAAATGAAATATTCTATATCAGACTTCGGAGTTTCTTAAAGAATCCTTTGGCTGATCTAATTTTCATTGTCAATGACTCGGTGGTTTTGTTGCCGGCATCATCGTCAATTTCAATATCAACCTTGTATTTGCCAATGGGATACTTATCGAAAGAAAAGTTCTCGGAATCCGTTTCGTATTTGATGCCGTCAACAGTGACAAAAATTTTATTTACGCCCGAGGTAACATCCTTAACGGTATATCTTAAGTTTACGCCATCTATTGAAGCGTTCAAATTTTCGGGAGGAATATTGTCCGTTTTAACGGCAAAGATGGTTTCCGGTCCATTTTTGTCACTTGCTATTGGGATTATATGGAAATACCATTCTCCTTCCTTAGCATCCAATTCTAAATTTGTCTGATTAGTACTACTTAAATCCGTACAGCTTTTTAATTCTTGATTTAAGCAGTATTTAAAATTTGTTACCCCCGATTCTCTTAGCCAGCCCAAATTAATTTTCTTAGAATTGTACCAATGGTTAGTGTCCGGATGGGTGGTTGAAAAAATCGTAATTTTTTGAAGTTGTCCGGGTAATTTGTTCGACTTTATCTTAGAAACTATATAATCGCCGGACGCCGTTTGTCCTTTTATGGTGGTGGAGAAGTTTTCCTTATTTTTTATAAAAGTATCGCTTTCAACCAGCTTTATGTTGGCCGTGCCGGGATTATAGTACTTAAAAGTTATGGAAGCAATTTCAAAAGCCGGTGCTTTTGAAACGAAATTATCGGGTGGCAGGCAAGTGATATTTACAAAGCCGATGTCATTATCAAAATGCCGATTAAAAACAGTTTTGCAAACGGAGGAAGATAAATCTATGGATTCGGCAATTATGATATCTTTTGAAAACTGTATTTTTGCCTGAATAGCCGTAACGGTCAAATTGGAGTTGGTTGAAGCTAGTAATTTAACAGTTGATTTTTCGTTCTCATCGATAAAGCTTCGTCCAACATTAAAAAACATTTTAGGGTTATTCCTTGCAGGATCGCTACTTCCTATTTCTTCCAAATTTTTTTGCTGGGCATCGTATATCTGATTAAAAACCGGAAAACAAATTAGCGTTAATATAAAGATTGACATAAAAGCCCATAAAATATGAAAAGAAGGTTTTTTCACCTTTGGCGTTAATCTTGTAATAATTTTTGTAAGTATTTTTTTCAATTTACATCCTTATAAACTTTTCTTTGTAAGCAAAGATTGTAAGTGCCAAAGTGCTTAAGATTGTTAGTATTAGCCATGCTTGGACACTCACATAATTATTTCCCAAAAAAGACACCGTTATGATATTACCGGCACTTTTATCGCCTGCGTCTTTTATAGTTGAAGAATATACAGTATATATTTGCCCGCCTTTTGCAATTACCGCTCCTTCATTTTTTGAGGATAAGGGCGTAAAATTTTGAGAGGCGAAAAATCGAAGAATATCTTTTGAGTCGCTATAGTACCCATAAATCTTGCCGTCAGTTAAAAACCCGACATTAATATGTGTTTTGTTGTGCAAGCTTTTTGATAGCTTGTCATTAAAAAGGTATCCTCCAAAGATTGCGCCAATAATTTTGCCATCTTTTATAATGGGAGTGCCGGCAGTATTAGAGAGTAAGCCATCGGAACTTCTTTCAATACTGTTGGCGGGCTTACCTTCGAGGATTTCTTTTGCAAAGGGGTTGGAATTTAAAATATTGTCTCCAAAAGATGCGGGTTTATGCGCGCGCACTAAAACATACCCCAACTCATTGGTTATTGTAAGCGAGGACAAATCGTTTTGTAGCATTTTAGTTTGAGAATAGGTAGATAGCTCAGAAGTTTTGTTTGATGCAATATAAGCACTAATTACAGGGTCTTCGGCGATGGTTTTTGTCTTTTTTGCCGCCACATCTTTGGCAGCGCTTATTTCGTTATCTATTGTTTGGTTTTGACTTTTGGCCTTTAAAATAGAGTTTCGTATAAATTTATCATTAAGAGCAGATTCTATAAACGGCAAAATAGCTATAAAAAATATCCCGACAATATAGATATATTTTAAAGTGTCCATGTCTTTTTTTTCTAAACGTACAGTCAATTTATTTTTTTGTACGATAAAATAAATAATAGCAATTAACGGAAATATCGTCAGCCAAAACCAGCTCACCCTTAGGGTTAAAAAGAAAAAAACAAATCCTAATAACACGTATGAGCCTCCAATGAAATGCTTCTTCCTGGATTTCTGTTTAAATCCGTCAAAAACAAAAATTGTGGCGATGGAAATAGCCGTAAGGAGGAAAAAGCCGGCGAAAATTATAGAGCCAAAACTAACAATTGCCGGCAAAACGGCAAGCGAAAAAATTACTTCAAACGGGTGGCGAATTAAAAATTGAATAATTTTTTGAACCATGTTTATCTGTTAGAAGAATTATTTGATGAATAATTTTTTGAAATAAACTCTATCGAATTTATCATTTCCTGAACTCTTTTTTCGTCATCAGAATTTTCGCCCGGTAAGTAGGTGCGATACCATATGCGGTAAATATGCTGGTTGAACTTTGCAATAAAATAGTTTCCTTTGACGGCCAAATCTTCTTGAAGGACTAATTTGATAGCAGGTACTCCCTTAATAACAACTTTCTCCACACCATATTTAGCAGTCATTTTTGAGGAGGCAAAGAAGTCATCTAGCGATTTAGCGTATTCAATTCTGTCTATGCTCATCAAATATCCGTCTTGTCTTAAAAACCAAATGTTTTCGCTGCCCATTGGTTTTAACCTATGGCTTGTATTTTGAGGGTAAGTTACGGTGATGCCATAATCGGTATCTTTGTATACTTGCCAAATTGTTTTATCAAAGGGTACTTCGGCAAAAGCTTCTTTGTATCTTTTTTCGGGATCGGTGGCGGCCATGCCGTAGGGGTCTGTTTTATTTGTGCCGCTATTTGTTGTTTGCACACCTTTAACCTGGGCAACGTACATTTCGGTTGTTTTTTTGGCGTTTCTGACCTGATAAATGAAGCCGGCGGCAAAGATTGCCAAAAGAAAAACAGCTGCCTTAATAAAGGGTATTCCGCCCGTAGCTTCCACTTTATCAGCTTCAATTTCGTTTGTGGTTACAGCTGCTTTTGTGTCCGCTTTTTTATTTTTTCTGTTTTTTGATTTTTCAAAAATTAACGTAAATAGCTTAAGTACCAATTTGAAAGGAAGCATGATCAAAGCAAGAATTTTTTTAACAATTCCTTTTTTGGGTTTATCTTTTTCAGGCGCAGTGTTAGTTGCAGCCGAGCTTGGTATATCAACCGGATTGACGCCGGCTTGTATGAGTATTTTATTAATGCTTTCGGCGGCGGCCAGGTCTGTAGCGCTTGTATCAGTATCAGCGGGCTTTACATCATTTGAAATAACCGCCGGCGCAGTATCGGGAGACTTCTCTTTATCCGTTTCTGTTTTTGTGCCAGCTGCCAGATCGATTATATTTGTAGTAGTATCTTTCGATGCCTCTTCTGCCGGTTTTGGCGCATCATCCGAGATTTCAATTGCAGAAGCTTCTTTTTCCAAATTTAGCAGTTCTTGTTTTATCCGGTCAAAATCACTAAAATCCTCTTCCACAACATCCGCACCCATGTCAACAACATTTACTGGTATTTGCGCTTGTTTTTCCTCGCCTGTAACCGCTGTTTCTTCTCCGATAGTACTTTTCGTTTCTTCACCTATGGTAGATTCCTTTATGGCAGTTTCTTCATTCTTTTCCGGATTCTTGGTAGGTTCGTTTTGAACGGAAGAAAATAAGGCTTTTGTCTCCTCGATGCTATCTTTTTTAACTTCTACGCTGCCGGGTGTCGTATCTAAATGCTCTGTATTGTTCTTAATCTTACTGTCCTCCAAGACCTTTAAAGATTCCATTATTCTGGTCTGGAATTCTTCGGCTTGTTTGGAAACATTGCTTTTTAAGCTTCCGATAACTGATTTTAAGCCGTCCATTTCACTTTGGTATGCGGAAATTTTTTCTTTAAGTTCTTGGTTCTCTTTTTGCAGGTTCGATATATTTAGAGCTTCTTTTTCGCTTTCTTCCTTGGTTTTTATATCTTCTTTCTTTTTTAGGTCCTCGAGGTCTACTTTCATTTTATTTAATTCTTCAAAAGTTTCCTGAGCTTTTTTCAACTTATCCTGAATAGCCAAAATTTGAGCATCTAAATTGCTAGCTCCTTTTGTGTTTTTGCCCTCGGTAGCTGCACTGGTTGTGCTCGTTTTGTGGTTTCCCTCTTCTATTTTTTCTTCGGTTTTATGTTCCGGCATATATAATATATTTAACAGTTTGGGCAAGCCTTTGTAAAGACATTTTAATAAATTCATGAATTAAAATATGTACCCCTTGAATCTGTTTGACTTTAACGTGCTTATGTTGTATATTGCCCTTAGTATTTTTTAATAAATTGATATTCATTTTCTTTAAAGGAGAAAATTATGGTTAAGAAAGTGCTGTTTTTTGGTGCTAGTGTTGTCCTTGCATTTATTGTTACTTTTGTTCCGACAAAAATTAAAGCCGCGGATACGCCGGCTACGGGATCTGTTACTGTTGTGCCGCCTCGATTTGAATTATTTGGAAATCCCGGCGAAGATGTGCCGAACCAGGCTTTAAAAGTTACAAATGAGTCGACTGTCGAAGGAAGCTTCATGGTGGATATGGAAGATTTTAAGGCTGTTGGAGAGGACGGAAACGTCAATTTGATGGAGCAGAATTCTGACATCACTTATTCTCTTGCCAAGTGGATTACCGTTAACCCCAGCTCGTTTACTTTAAAACCAAAAGAAACAAAAATCATTAATTTTTCAGTCAGCATCCCTAAAAATGCCGAACCGGGCGGAAGGTACGCCAGTATTATTGTTAATATGGGCGGCCAAGTTAAGGTAGAGGGTGGTGCTGTCGTTGCTCCCAGGGTTGTATCTTTAGTACTTTTAAGGGTTTCCGGTAATGTTAAGGAAGAAGCCTCGGTGGAATCATTCACGGCGCCACAGTATTCGGAAAAAGCGCCGGTAAAATTTGACCTCAGAATGAAAAATTCCGGCCGAAATCATATAAAACCGAAAGGCACCATTATTATTACTAATCTTTTGGGACAAAAGGTAGATGAAATTCAGCTAAGCGGCGAAAACGTTTTGCCCGGGGCCATAAGGAAAATGACTACGGAATGGAAAACAAATAAGTTTTTAGCCGGTCGTTACACTGCCACTTTGGTTGCTACTTACGGCGAAAAAAATGATAAGCCGTTATCAACAACTGTTTCTTTTTTTGTAATGACTAAATCAACAGCTTACACACTGGGTATTGGTACGGTCGCCCTTGCCCTTGCCTTTGTTAAAAGAAAGTCACTTAGAAAGACTTTACATAATTTGACTAAATAATCTTTAAATAGAGTTTGCATTGAGAGAGAAAATTAAAAAAGTTGCGTCAAAAAAAGAATTTTTAATTGCTGCTTTTTTAGTTTCTCTTTTAGTCGTAATTTATTTTAAAAATAATCCCCCCAAAAGGGTTGATTGGAACATGGTTTCTTGGGGGAAAAGTCCGGCTTCTTTAATAATTATCGGTCCAAGTGAAATACCGGGAGCCGGAACTCCTTTTAAGATAAGCTTAGATCTTGATACCAACGAGTACTTGATAAACGCCATTCAGGCTAATATTGAGTATGATCCAGCGGTTTTAGAGGCTCTGAAATTGGATACCACCGATTCCTTTTGCAAACTCTATATAGAAAACAAATATCAAAACGAAAAAGGTCTTGTGAAAGTTGCCTGCGGCTTGCCGTCCCCCGGATTTAAAGGTAAAAACAGAGTTTTAACAATAGATTTTATTGCAAAGTCTTTTTCAAATACTACAATAAGAGTAAGAGAAGATAGCATGATAATGGCTAATGGAAAAAAAGGAATCAATATATTAAAGAATTTTGATTCCAAGATAATTAGGGTGAGGGTTGCTGTTTGATGAAAAATAAAAAAATAATTTTTTATCTTATAATTTGTGTTATAAATGCGCTTTTTTTGTTGCCGGGAAAAGCTAGTGCGGCCAAAATAGTATATTTGACTTCCGCAAACAATACCGTGGAAACCGGCAAGGCTATTAAATATGAATTACGAATTAATACTGATGCTGAAAAAATAAATGCGGTCCAAGTCAAAATTAATTTTCCAACGGAAATATTAGAAGGTTTGCAGCCGGAGCAAAGCGGATCGTTCTGTAATAGATGGATAGAAAGCTCGTCGACTACTCTGGCCTGTGGCGTTACCGGTACTCAAGGGTTTTCCGGAGATGGACTAATAGCCAAGTTGGTTTTTAAGGGGAAAAATCCGGGCGAAGCTTCTATAACCTTAAATGATATTTGGGTGACTTTTAACGGCACGGTTTTGAATAATTACGGTCAAGGTTCTGCCCAGCTTACGGTTTTTGGTGAAGGTCAAACTCCAACACCAACAAGGCAGCCTATCATAACTCCCACACCAATCCCATCCTCGGCAATTACTCCTCCTCCCGTATCAGGGAATACTTCCGGTGTCACTGATAATTCAGGCGGCCAATCTTTTTCCGGAAGCGAACCTAAGGTTCAGGGACAAGGAGGAACAACACCCGAAGAACCGCTGGCTAAGCAAACGCCCGCCGATGTTGAAATTACGGTTTCACAGAATCCATCAACTGCCACAAGCGGTATATTAGTTAAGGATTTTTTTTCCGATAACAAGAAAGCCTTGTTTGGCTTTTTCCCAACCCTTTTGCTTTTAGCGCTTGTTGTTCATTTGGCAATCAAACTCTATTTTACGGAGAAAAGAAGAAAAATGGAGCTGGAAAAACTTTACGAGGAACAGCTGGGCGCATTGTCTGCTTTGGAGAGCAAACTAGATCTTCTTGATCAAAAGGGAGAGCAGGGCAGAGAGGCTTTCGAACAAGGATTTAAAGATGCTAAATCTCAAATACTAAATCAAGCTAACCCAACGCTTCAGGGTGGGACCGGACCTGCTCAGTAAAATTAAACGCCCAGCTTGGAAAACCCATATTCAAAGAGATTGATACCGTCGTTCATTCCATCATTTGTATCTAAATATATCATCACTATTTTTCTATCATTTTTTTGGGCGACTCCGATTAAAGTATGTCCGGCGCCATAAGTGAATCCCGGTTTCGAGGCAATCATGTATGGGTAGTTTTTAAGCAGATCGCTGATATGCGCAGTATAATGTTCGTAGTTTAAATTCTCAGTGCCGGAAACAGTATGTTCCCGAATTCCGGCATAACGAATAACGTCGGGAGTTTTATCCATGGCATATCTAACAATAGTGGCCATGTCGAGCGCCGAAGTATAAAAACCATCCTCATCGAGCCCGGAGGGGTTTTTGTAGTGAGTGTTAGCAAGACCAAGATCACTAATTTTTTCGTTTAATTTGCTTATAAATGCTTCTCGTCCGCCGGGAAAATTTTCGGCAATAACTTCTGCAGCGTCATTTGCCGAAGCTGTCATTAGGCATATAAGCAAATCTTCAAGCCTTATTTCTTCATCGGCTTGAAGATAAGCTTTATTTGGTTCTATTGCTGCAGCTGCCTCAGACACCTTTAATCGTTTGTTTAGATCTATGTTTTCGATGGCAACTATAGCCGTCAAGATTTTTGCAATGCTGGCAGGCGGTCTTTTGGTGTTAATGTCTTTTTCAAAAAGCACATTGCCGGTTGAGTTATCCACCACAATGGCGGACTTGGCGCTTACATAAAGGTTGCTTTCATTGCCCGCTCCCTGAGAAATTTTCGGGTGATATTTTTGGTTCTGAATCTGTTTCAGCTTGGTAAGATTAACTTGAGCAAGCTCCGTTTTAATTCCCTTAACTTGCGTATTAGTTTTTTTATGACGATAGGCTAGTGGAATAATTATGACTAAAGCTACTATTGCCGATACAAGGTAAGTCTTTCTGGTAATTCTCATGGTTACCATTTTAATGTTATTCTTTAAATTTTTCAAAAGTTTTTTATTTGGGAAATAGGTTGACACTTTGGAAGGAAGAAAATAAGATGGTTTCGAAAGGTATAAGTATGAAGCTTTTAGTTGCTATTCCTTGTTTTAATGAAGAAAAAACCATAAGTAAGGTTATCGGTGATGTTCCCAAAAAAATTCAGGGGATTAGTGAAATAAACATATTGGTAATGGACGATGGATCTGAGGATGCAAGCGCTATGGTTGCCAAAGAATGCAAGGCGGAAGTCCATTCATTTCCAAAAAATAGAGGGCTTGGATGGGTTTTTACCAAAAGTGTCAGTGTGGCTCTTTCAAAAAAAGTGGATATTTTGGTAACAATTGATGGCGACGGGCAATTCAAGGCGAAGGATATTTCAAAATTAATTAAACCGATTATTGCAAAAGAAGCGGACTTTGTAACCTGTTCCCGTTTTATTGATAAGGACTTAACGCCAAATATGTCGGTTATTAAGCTTTGGGGCAACCGTTTTATGTCGAAATTTATAAGCATGCTAATTAAAAGAAAATTTTATGATGTGTCTTGCGGGTTTAGAGCTTATTCTAGAGAGGCTCTGCTTAACGTTAATCTATTCGGCAAATTTACCTATACCCAGGAAGCATTTCTGGATTTAGCATATAAGGGCATTAGAATAAAAGAAATTCCATTAAAAGTTAGGGCAAAACGACAATTTGGTAGGTCAAAAATTTCCGACAATTTGCTTGCTTACGGTTATAAAACTTTAAAAATAATTTTCCGTACGTTAAGAGACTACAAGCCTTTAAAATTTTTCGGTTCACTGGGACTTATTATTTTTATGATAGGATTCGTTTTTGATTTTTTCCTTTTATATCATTATGTTTTTACCCATTCCCTAAGCCCTTATAAGTCATTAGGGTTTATTGGGGGTTTTTTAAATGCTATTGGGCTTGTTATATTGGTCCTTGCCTTAGTGGCTGATATGCTGGAACGAATACGGTTAAACCAGGAAAAAATACTTTATTTGCAAAAGAAAAGGGAGTACGAGATTGACTGAAAAAAACAAAAAAGGTGTGAAGATATTTATTATTTTAGGAACAAAAGCTCAATTAATAAAAATGGCTCCAATTATGCTGGAGTTTGATAAACAAAAGATACCCTATAAATTCATTTTTACCGGACAGCATAAAGAAACAATAAATAAATTAGAGTTGGATTTTAAAATAAGAAAGCCTGATTTTGTTTTATATGACGGTCCGGATATTACAAGTATCTTTAAAATGATTATTTGGGCATGTAAGATTACCACAAAAGCTATTCTAAATAAGAAAAAATTTTTTGGAAAAACAAAGAATGGCATAGTGCTTGTTCACGGCGACACATTTTCTACGTTAGTAGGGGCGATTATCGGCAAATTGGCCGGCTTCAAAGTTGGACATGTGGAGGCGGGTCTTAGGTCCTTTAATTTGAGAGATCCCTTTCCTGAAGAGCTAATAAGAGTAATAGTTTTTAGAATGGCAGATTATTTTTTTTGCCCCGGCAATTGGGCGTTAAAAAACCTAAAGAAATATTCTGGAAAAAAAATTAATCTTCATAATAACACTTTGCAAGATTCTTTAAGTCTGGCGCTAATCTCCGTCAATAATACGAAATCAAATATTCCCGAAGAACCATATTGCGTTTGTTCTATCCATCGTTTTGAAAATATTTTTAATAAAAATAAGTTGAAGGATATTGTCGATAAAATTGAAAAAATCTCGAAGGACTTTCCGGTGGTCTTTATTCTTCATATGCCAACAAAAAAAAAGTTGAATGAATTTAATCTTTTAGTAAATCTGAAAAGCAATAAAAATATTGAGCTTAGAAATCGATGTGGTTATTTTGACTTTATTAAATTGATAAATAGCTCCCGGTTTTTAATATCGGACGGCGGGAGTAATCAGGAAGAGACATATTATTTGGGCTTGCCGGTGTTACTATTTAGAAACGCTACTGAAAGAAAAGAAGGATTAGGAAAAAATGCTTTTTTATCTCATCTAAGTGAAAAAAAGATTAATTACTTTCTAAAAAATATTAATAAGTTTAGGACGAATAAAATTAATATTATAGAAAGCCCTTCTTCAATTGCCGTTGAATTTTTAAAAAAGGAATTTGCTTAAAATGAGCGAATTTAATTACAAAAAATATTGGATTAAAAGGCATAATAAAATAAAAGACTATTCAAGCGTTGGCATAAAAAGTATAGGAAATAAAGCAAATGAACTTTCTTATAATATTCTCCTAAAAAGATACGAAGCAGTCTTGGAAAAACTGGAATTAAAAAAAAGTACTACCTTTCTGGATGCTGGTGCCGGAATAGGGATTTTGTCAAGTTTTCTAGCAAAAAATAAATTTGATGTGACAGCAATAGATATTTCCACGGAAGCTTTGGATCAAATAAAAAATAAGAGAATTAAGACTCATTGTTCTAAAATTTCAACTTTTAAAAATGGCAATTTTGAGGTTGTACAGTGCTTCGACGTTTTATATCATATTACCGATGATGGGGAGTGGCAAAAAAGCATTAAAGCTTTGTGCGCGCTTTCAAAGGACTATGTTATTTTGCATCAGCGTTTTTTAAAAATAAAGCCGCTTATAAACCCTTCTCATATAAAATTCAGGAGTTATAAAGACATAACTTTAGAGATGCAAAAAAATGGGTTTAGAGAAGTCTTATCGGTTCCTTCTCATGTGGTTCAGAGAGTCCCTATCTATATTTTGTATAAGATAATGCCGGTTTTCCTCTCAAAAATTGATAATTTTCTACTTAAGAATTGGCCTTTTGGCTTGTTAGGCATAAGTTCCCACGAGATAAAAGTTTTTAAACAACAAGGAGAAAAGGAGAAAGAAAAAATATCGGGAGTAATTTACAATATAAAATATTTTGAAAAAGAATTTGATGGTCAAAAAAGTAACAATAAACATTATAATAATAAGGCAAAGAATGTCTTGACAATGGTTTTGCCGATAAAAAGAGGAGAAAAGATTCTTGATATCGGGACTTGCAGCGGCACCTTTGCCTTTGAGTGCGCAAAACACAAATGCAATGTTATCGGAACGGATCTTTCTGCTATAGCAATAAAAAAGTGCAATGAAATCAGTAGCAAAAAAAAGATAGAAAATGTAAAGTTTATAGTTTGTTCGGCCGATAAGCAGCCGTTTCAAGATGAGCATTTTGATAAAATTATTATGGGGGACATTGCAGAACATTTAAAACCAAAAATTTTTCAAAGAACAATTAAGGAGTGCCATCGCTTATTAAAAAACGGCGGAAGCTTGATAATTTATACGCCCAACAAATATCATTTATTTGAATTATTAAAAAAGAATAATTTTTTGCTAAAGAAGGACCCTACCCATATTAATTTATTGTCCAAAAAAGATATTTGCAAAGTATTAAAAAAGAATGAATTTAAAATTTTAGAGGCATATTTCAGGCCGTCTCATTTGCCGGTTTATGGCGTTTTGGAGGAGGTTTTAATAAATATTCCTATTTTCGGCAATTTGTTCAGGCGCCGAATATGCATTGTTGCAAAGAAATAAGATGAAAAAAATATCTATAATAACACCAATATATAATGAGTCTAATAATATTGAACATTTTTTATGTTCAATAGAAAAAATTAAATATTCTTATACTAGTTTTGAATTAGTTTTAATAAATGATGGTTCCATGGATGAAACTTTAAAAATAATTATTGATTTTAAAAAACAAACAAAAATCGATTTAAAAATAATTAGTTTTAGAAAGAATAGGGGACGAGCTTATGCCAGACATATAGGCGCAAAAAAGGCAAAGTATGATTTACTATTTTTTTTGGATTGCAGGTGTGTCGTTTTCCCTGATGCCCTAATAGTATTAAATAGTATTAAGTATCAGCCACTTTTGGGCGTTGCAATACAAGAAACAGGCGATTTGGTTAGCCGTTTTTTTCATAAAGTAAGAAAAAAAATTTATAAAGATAGTTTTTCATCTAGTTTTAAAGACTTATATATAAATGAAAGCAATTTCAATCATATTTCAAAAGGGATGGCCACTTTTTTTTGTAATCGAAAATTATTTCTTAAGTGCCAAATTAAAAATCTGGAGGACAAGGATTCCTCAGATGATACCAAATTGCTACAAAACATTATCCGCAACAAACCAATTTTGAAAACAGCGAAAATTAAAGTTACATATTATATGCGGTCTAGTTTGTGGGAAAATTTACTGCACATATATAAAAGAGGTCCAAAGTTTAGTGATTATTATATCAATAATAAGGGGCCGTTTTTTAGTTATTATCTGGCGACCCTTTTTCTAATTTTATCTTCGGTTATTGTTGCTTTATTTTTTCCTGCATATATAATTATTGCTTATTTGTTTTTGCTGGCATTTATTGCCTTTTATCTTGCCGGAATATCGCTGGACGCAATTTTTTTTATACCGCTACTTGTGCTTTTTGGCCTTTTTTTTGTTTCAGGGGTAGCCAGGAAAAGATTTTTAGATTTTATAATCATTATATTCACTGTAATATTAGTTTATGGAATCATTGCAAAATAGAAAAAATTATCTTGGTGTAATTTTTGTTGTTTTAATAGTTGTTTTAATACAAATCTTGTTTGTTAACATGATTAGGCATAAATGGGTGCCAAATCCGGATATTAATCAGAATATAATTTTTTCAGATAATTTAGCCGCAAACGGCAGTTTGCCGATAGAGTCTAGTCTGAACAAAGAGTTTTCTGATTTTCAAATTTTTGGTCCCCGTGGGGTAGTGGTTAGAGACGGTAATCTCTATCCAACATCAATGATAGGCTATATCTACGAACTTGGAGTTTTTAAAACCCTGGGTGCTTATTTAATTTATTTTTCTAATCCGTTTTTTTGTGCAATAGTTCTTTTTTATGTCTATAGATTAGCTCTAATCTTGGTGGGGGATAAAAAATATGCGTTACTTGCAATGTTTTTCTTTGCTTTAAATCCGGCTTTTATTTTTGTTTCTTCGATGCCTTACAACAATATGCTGGCTTTAGTTTTCTTTTTTGCGGCCGCGTATTATGCCGTTTCTTTTTTAAAGTCGGCACATAGTGAGTCGCTTAACCCGAGTCATTTTTGGTTATTTTTGATTTTTTCCATTATCAGTTTTTGGGTGCGCTATAGTATAGCTGTTTTCCTTTTCCCGATATTAGCACTTACTTTGTTTAATAAAAGAATTAGAAATTATGTTTTCAAGATAGAAAAAGGGAGTATCGGCATATTTATAGGCTTTGTTTTCTTGATTTTTATTGCTGCCAATTTTGTAATATACGACAATTTTTTGGGTTTTTTAAGGCCAGGAAACGTTTTAAATGCTTATGAGCATTTTAGCGCTCCCCTAAAAGAATTATCTTTGCCTGAAAGAATAGTAAAATTTAATCCTGTTTTATTTTTTTCCAATCTTCAAAATCAGGTTATCGCCGTTAGTCCAATAATATGTTTATTTGCATTTTTAAATATCTTTCTACTTAAAAGGAGGGGCGGTGCTCTTAAGATTGCCCTATTTTTTATAGTATTTATGCAATTTGCCTTTTATTTAGGAAGGGAGTGGTCAGGTGTGAGTTTTGTGGGTTCCGTGGGAACAAGCTATGCAAGGTATTTGCTGCCTAGCTGGGGTATTTTATCGATTATGGCAGCAGATTTTTTGTATATTTTTCTTGAGTCTAAAACTACTTTATTTTTAATTGTTACGTCTTTTTTGGCATTATCGGTGAACACGGCGTTAAATAGTAACATGGCGTATGTTTATTTTAATAATTCCGTTGCTTGGTCTTATAACCTACAAAGCCAAATTGAAATAAATACTCCGGAAGACAGTATCTTTTTTGTTACTGTCAGTGATAAATATTTTTATCCTTTGCGGGAAACGGCAATTTATACAACAATTCCCGAGGAAGAGCGTCTGGATAAAACTGTATGGGTTATTAATGCCTTGCTTGATAGGAAAATATCCATTTATTTTATTGATGAAGATAAAACCGGAATTGAGAAAGCTAAAATTTTTAGCTATTTTGAGGAAAACGGACTAAGCGCAAATTATTCTTTTGGTGGGAATGTGTATGAAATACAGAAACAAATTAATTAGAAATATCTTAACGCTTGTAGGAATAGTGCTGCTTAGTATTTACATTTTTCAAATTAGGGCTGATTTTGGGATAGTTTTAAATATTAGATACATATATTTGTTGATGTTGTTTTTTGTTACCTTAGCTATTTTTTTCTTAAACGGATTGTTTCTAAAGATTTTAATGGAGCCGTTTGGCATAAAACTAAAAAATACCGAGGCCTTTGGTCTCTCGATCCTCACTAACTTTGGAAATTATTTTTCCTTCTTTTTCGGTGGCGCAGCAATAAAAGCAGTTTATTTTAAGAAGAAATATGCATTTTCATATAAGCGCTATCTGGAGTCTTTGGGGCTAACTTATCTTTTAGTTTTTTCTATCAATTCTTTAATCGCTATCTTGTCTATGGTAATACTGTTTTTAAAGGAAAGTGTGGTTTCTTGGATTGCTTTTGCGGTCTTTTTTTCAATATTTGTTTTTAGTATTTCGATTTTAGTTTTTCCTCAAATTGTAAAAATTTTGCCGGTTTCAAAAATAAAGAATTCATTTAATTCACATTCCCCGCTTAGTAAAGATACTGGTATTAAATTGATCCAGATACTTGTGCTAAATTCGATTTTAGGCGCCACGGCTGTTATGCTAAAATTCGGTTCCATTGGAACCTCCCTAGATTTTATCCAGGGCGTATATGTAAATTCAGTTGCGGGGCTAGCCACTTTTATTAATTTAACACCTGCATCAATTGGCATTACAGAGTCTTTAACGGCATATGCGGCGTTAATTTTTAATATCGCACCGGCACAAGCACTAATAGCCACTTTAATTGATCGGGTGGTAACTTTAATTATTATAATACCCTTAGGAGTTTATTTTGGCCGTCTATTTATGGGTAAAAAATAATATCTTTTTTTTGCTGTCTTTTGGCATAATTTTTTCCGTGTTCCTAATAAGAGGGCAATATTTGGGCTATGATACGGGAATTTATAGACATAATTTCATACTAATCTCAGATGCTATTAATAATGGTCATTTTGGGGGAATTTTTGACGCAATTAAGTCGGAACCGCCGGGCCTCTATGGCATTGTTGCTGTCTTGTTGTATGCGGGAATTAGTGTTGACAATATTTTGGTTGCAGGTTTCGGATTGTCATTTTTGTTTCTAGGAATATCTTTGTATTTTTTTGTAAAAAATATTTTTGGCAAGAAAAGCGCAAGTTTAACATTTTTTTTGTTTGCCACTTCCATTATCCAACTCGAAAGCCATTTTTTCATGCTATTTAAAAGTGTTTTTTCTTTAATATTTGGCATTTGGGCGCTGTATTTTCTGATTAAAAACAAGTATTTATTGTCATCTCTTTTTGCTGTTTTGGCCGGATTAATTCATCCTTTGGCGTTTATGTTTTTTATTTTTGGCCTGTTGGCTTATTATATAATTATTCGGGATAAACGCATCATTTTAGCCGGTCTAATGTGCCTTGCTTCTTTAGCGCTAATATACAATATTTATAACCACGAACTTATTATCGGATTGTTAAGTAATACCATTAATCATTCTTTTGTGTTTAGTCCAAATTATTATGGTGGTAAGTTTTATGGTCTATCAGATTATTTTTTATTTGCGCCTCATTATATAGTTTTTGCTATCTATGGCGCCACAATCCTAAAGAAAAAAAAATCAAAAGAAGGCCAGTTATTAATTGGCATGGCTCTAATTATTCTTTCTCTAATTTTGTTTAAATTTTATTTCTATAACCGTTTAATCATATATCTGGATATTATTGTATTAATGTTGGCTGGACTTGGACTTGAAAATATGGCATCTAGATTTGATAAAAAAACTTTAAAAATTGTTTTAAGTGGCGCTTTTACCACCCTCTTAACAGTCATGATTTTGTTCTATTTATTTTCCAGAAAACAGGAAATAATATCAACTGAATTGGAAGAAATTAAAAGCTTATGTTCGGTTGAACAAAATGTGTCGGTGTTTATAACCGAACCCAGACTTGCGCCATGGGCATACGGATATAGCTGTCGTGAAGTAATTGCCCCCAATATTTTTGGAAACGATAAATTCTCGACTGATGATTGGAATAAGTTCTGGGAATCGGGTGATCTGGGAATGCTCTCAATCTATAAAAAACCAATTTATATTGTTGCCGGAAAAGAATACGCAAAAAATTTTAATAGGGAAAGATTGGCGCAATATGGTAATATTATTTATAGGCTTGAATAAATAAATGACAAAATTAAATGCAGATTACAATAAAATTTTCAATTATTTTTTGCTTGGATACATACTGCTTATATCTGTAGCCGCTTATAGTACAAAAAACAACATATTGTTAATTTTAAATTATTTTGCCGGAATGTCTTTCTGGTTTCTGCTTTGTTTCGGAGTGTTGACTGTTTTAAAAAAGAGACATAAAGATAATAAAAGACATTTATCGGAGAAACCAAATTTTTTTTTAATAATCAATGTAAATCTTGCTTTATTTTTTTTGTTATATTACTCGGCCAAACAACTAGGAATTTATTTAGCTTTTTTAATTGCTTTGCTAGGAAGCTCAATTAGCGCTATCTTTTCAATTATAATGACGGATTCTGAATGAAATTAAGAAAAATTAGTTTTGAAACGAAAATGATTTTGTTCGCACTTGGGCTTCTTTTCGCTGTAGTTATCCTTAGCTCGATTAAGTTTTTTTCTTTTTTAGCCCTTATCTATGTTTTTTTTATGCCCGGTTTTTTTATCGTCAAAACGTTTGATCTCGTAGAGGAGGCGGATAGAATTGAAGAAATTGTTCTTTCTTTGGTTTTATCTTTCGGTTTGATCCCTGTACTCATGTATGCATCTAATATTTTTGGAATTAAAGTTACGCGTACCTGGGTTATAGCTGTTTCCTCGATGATTATTACTTATTGTTATTTAAGAAAAAAAATAAAAAATGAAAAAATTTTCCCGTATAATCAATAAGGAAAAAGACAGTTTAATTTCAATTGGAATTATTTTATTTCTTTTTATTGCCGGGATAAATTTTGTCCTTATTTTTTTTCTTAATATTTTAATAATTTTAAGTCTAAAGTCCGCAAAGGACATAAGTAAATATTCATTCAAAATCGGGCTTTACTTAATTATCGTTGCCTCTTATTGCTTAATTGTTGTTCGTGATATGGGTCTTGCTAAAGACATGATAATGTTTTCTTATCTTTTTTTTGGATCATCTTTTTTTGCTTATCTCACAGATCTTTATTTTAAAAAAAATGATTCGGAAACAGAGAGTTTTAAAGCAAGAGAGCAGGTGGGTAATTTTTATAGAATTTATCGCATTACCTTGTTCCCAATTTTAGTTATTGCTATGGTTGTTATTTTAGTCTTGTATGCAAGTTTGCCATTACAGGGAATAGTGGAACAAATTTTTTCTAAACCGAACCGGGCAGTTGAAATAAAGCCAAGCACACCCGGTAAATTCAGAATAAAAATAAATCTTAGTTTGGCAGACGAAAATTTAAAAAAAGAAATAATGGATAAAATAGATCTAGATAAGTTCAGTGTAGTTTTGGAAAATAGTGAAGATGCCGGCGAGTGTAAAATTATTCATCGATTTAGTAGCAATGAAACGCCCGAGGAACTGGCTACATTGTTTAAAATATCTGACATAAATCAAGATACAGGGATAGATGAGCATGCAATAATAAATATCAATGAAGGGTGCAGCCCGGTTGGGGCAGCTGAGATAGGAGAAAGGATAACAAAAAAAACAGAAGAGAGTGTCAGATTTAATATAAAAATTAAAATTGAGAATATGTCGGATATTGCAGGTCTAGCCGCCAGCTTTCAGGATAAATTGTTGGCTGAGGATTTTGAAGATGTGGATATCGGCAATGGTATAGATGAATCGGCAAAATCCAATATTTTATATTATGAAAAGGACTTCGAAAAAGAAGCGTTATTTATTAAAGAAAAATTAAAGCCTATTTCATTGGAAATAATTGAGAATATTCCGTCAGGAAATAATTATAATATTTTAATAAGGTTGATAAATGAGTAGATTTTTTAGAGAAACAATGAAGATAACACTCCTATCACTACTTATTTTTATAGTAATTGTTTTTTTGTTGAATCTGCCGGTCATTTTTAATCAAATTCCAAGAAATCAAAAAATAGTGATGGCAGAAGATAGGGGCGACAAAATTATATTTATTGATATCAAAAGTAGCCCCATCCTTTATATACCAAAGATAAATGTTAAGGCGCCGATTATTTTTTCCCATAACGATAAAGATATCATGAAGGATCTAGAGAGAGGAGTAAGTCATTATCCACAAACGGCATTACCGGGAAAAGTAGGTAACGTATTTATTTCCGGCCATTCTAGTGATTATCCGTGGAGGGGGGGGAGCTATAAAGAAATCTTTGTAAATTTAAATAATCTTGAAGTCGGCGATTTGTTTTATATCGATTACGAATCCGTACGTTATGAATATAAAGTAAAGGGGAAGAAAATAGTTTCTCCTGTGGATATGTCAATTATGGAGCAAAGGAACAGCTATGAAGCGACCCTAATGACCTGCTATCCGCCAAATACAAATCTTAAAAGATTAGCCGTTAAAGCAGAATTAAAGGCAGAAGTTATTAGTAAATAGAAAAAGATAATAAAAAATATTTGACAAGATTTTTAGTTGTTATACAATTATATTGTAGTTAGTTAATAGAGAGGGAAAAAATGGGATATCAAGGAACACAAGTGTTGCCAGAAACCGGCTCGATGTTTTATATCATTGGGGCGTTGGTAGTTGTTGCGATTGTAATTGTGGTGTACGGTATTTTGAAAAACAAAAAGCAATCGAAATAAAAACAAAAGTTATTTTATTTATTTGACTAAAAAAATTTTATGTGCTATAATTTTAGAAAGCCGAAGAGGCTTTTTAAAATACTTAAAAAAGGTATTTTCATGGAATTTTTAAGATTAATATTAAAACTAATTGGCAAACCCTTTAAAAAAAGCTTAGGCTTCTTAAAAGAAGTTAGGGCTGAATTTTCTAAGGTAGTATGGCCAACCAGAAAAGAAGCAATCGGTGCAACAATAGCCGTTATTATCTTTTCTTTGGTTATGGCCCTTTATCTTGGTGCATTAGATTTTGTCTTTGCAAAAGGTTTGTCGTATTTACTTGCAAAATTCAAATAAGGAGAGGTTATGGCAAAGCAGCAACCGCAACAAAGAGGCTGGTATGTTATCCACACTTATTCGGGCTACGAAGACCGAGTTGCCGAAAATTTAAAACAACGTATAGAATCCCTGGGAATGGAAGACAGGATTTTTCAGGTTATTGTTCCTAAGGAAAAGCAGATTACCATCAAAAATGGCAGACGGCGAGTAATTGAGAAGAGGATTTTTCCCGGTTATGTTCTAGTGGAAATGGTGGTAACCGATGATACTTGGTATGTTGTTAGGAATACCCCGCAGGTTACCGGTTTTATTGGTGCCGGTACTATGCCCGTTCCTGTTGCCGCCGATGAGATAAGACATATTCAGAAGCGAATGGGTATTGAGGAGCCAAAATATAAAATTGACCTTGAAATTGGTGATGCGGTCACTATTAATGATGGGCCGTTTAAAGGATTTGATGGTCAGGTTAATGCAATTGATGAAGAAAAAGGTAAAATTAAGGTTTTGGTATCCATGTTTGGCAGGGAAACTCCCGTCGAATTAGATTCATTGCAAGTTAAGAGAATATAAAAATTAAAAAGCACTAAATTCAAAATACTAAATACTAAACAATATCAAATGTTCAAAATTCAAAAATTTAGGATTTAGAAATTAGAAATTAGGATTTTTTCCTGAAAGGAAACAGTATGGCAAAAAAAATTAAGACCAAGATAAAATTACAAGTATCGGCAGGTAAAGCCACGCCGGCACCTCCGGTTGGAACCGCTTTAGGTCCGCACGGTTTGAATATTATGGAATTCGTTAATGCTTTTAACGAAAAGACTAGAGAAATGGGCGATACCATAATTCCGGTTGAAGTAACTGTATACGAAGACCGAACTTTTACTTTTATTACCAAAGTGCCACCGGCATCCGAGCTTATCAGAAAAGCATTGGGTATTCCCAAAGGATCTTCAATTCCCCATAAGGAAAAGGTTGGTAAGCTGACCTTGGATCAGCTAAGGCAAATTGCGGAGCAAAAAATGCCGGATTTAAACACTGACGATATTGAACAGGCAATGAGGGTTATTGCCGGCACAGCCGAGTCAATGGGCGTAGATATTGAAAAATAAATCAAATATCAAACTGCAAAAATCAAAATGATTGTTAAAAATGCAAAAAGTATTAATTCTTTATTAATTTATTCTATATCATTTTAACCTTTGATTTTTGACTTTTACATTAATTAATGATGTGGGAGAGTTTAAAAACTCATTATCACCACGAAAGGAGTAAAATGGCGGAAGAACAAGCCAAGAAACAAGAAACAAAAAGCAATAAACAAAAAGCAGAAAAGGGTAAAGAACAAGAGGTAAAAAAGGAAGTTAAAAAAGCTTCAAAAGTGGTGGAAGTTAGTAAAAAAGAAACAGTGGTTAAGGCTGAAACTAAAAAAGCTAAAACCGAAGATAAACCAAAAAAAGCAGCTAAAAATAAGCTTAAAAGAAGTGAAAAGAAGCACTCGAGAAAATATAGAGAAGTTTTAAACTTGATCGAGAAGGATAAAGAATACAAAATTGACGAAGCTATCGAACTTGCAAAAAAAGTTTCCATTTCTAAGTTTGATGGTTCGCTAGAAATTCATATCCGTTTAGGTGTAAATCTTAAGTCACCGGAACAAATGGTTAGGGGAGCGACTGTTCTGCCAAACGGAACCGGTAAAACGCAAAAAGTTGTGGTTATTGCAAGTCCCGATAAAGAGAAAGAAGCCAAAGAAGCAGGTGCAGATGTTGTTGGTTCTCAGGATATCGTTGAGAAGATTTCCAAAGGATGGACAGATTTTGATGTTTTAATTGCTACGCCGGATATGATGGGTGCGTTGGGTAAACTTGGAAAAATTCTTGGACCAAAAGGTTTAATGCCTAACCCTAAAACCGGAACTGTAACAATGAATGTAGGTTCTACCGTAAAACAAGCCAAAACGGGCAGAGTGGAATTTAAAATGGACAAAACAGGCATTATTCATCAAGGAGTCGGTAAATTATCTTTTGATAATGAAAAACTTGTTCAAAACATAAAATCTTATTTCGAAGCTATTTTAAAAGCCAAGCCAACGACCTCGAAGGGACAATTTGTTAAATCAATTTCTTTGTCGCCAACAATGGGCCCCGGAATTAAAGTAGATTCAAGTAGTCTAAAGTAAATCAAAAGAAGACAGATAACATAAAGCCTCGGAAACGAGGCTTTATAATGCCAAATTTCAAATTACAAATGTCAAACCTGATCAAAATTCAAATATTCTAAATATAAAACTCGTTTTAAAATTTTGGGAGTAATTGCTCACAATTCCCGCGTCTTTGCGAGTGAAACGAAGCAATCTCCTCATACTTGAAACAAGATTGCCGCACTCTCCGGCGGCTGCCGGATTGTTCGCAATGACGATTGTGAGCAGTTACGTTTGGAACATTTTTTTGGTTTTACTTTAAAAGCAGAGCTTGATAAAATAAATATACTTTCAATTAAAATGAAGATAGAGAGGTGGCAAGTGCTAAGAGAATCTGACAAAGAAGTTTATCAAATAATTAAAAAAGAAGAAGAACGTCAAAGGCTTAACATCGAGCTTATTGCTTCCGAAAACTATCCTTCTGCGGCTGTTCTAGAAGCCATGGGCTCAGTTTTAAATAATAAATATGCCGAAGGTCTGCCCGGAGCTAGATACTATGGCGGATGTGAGTTTGTGGATGAAGTGGAAGCCGCGCAAGTCGTCGATGCCATGAACATGGTCGGCATGGGCATGGGTGAAGATCACTGCATCGATGCGGGGAACTGCGTGCCGCAGGCATTGCTGCCTGAGGTCGGTTGACGTATCGACGAGGATATATTTGCCGGCGGTTTCAATCAGAATTGAACAGCGGGTCCGGTTGTCCCGCGGGTCGGCCGAGGTGCAGACACGGCATGTGCAGCCTACCATCGGCACACCGGTGGAAGTTCCGCTGCCGAGTACGGTTATCTTCATGGGCAGTTCCTCAGGGTAAGTTCAAAACAGATAACATGAAAGGCATCCCCAGGCAAGGGGTTTGTACCGAACTACTCCGGTTGTTGCTGCAACGTTAAATATGGCATATGATATACTTCCGCAGATTAGGAATGGGCAAAAGGAGACCGTATGAAAAGATGGCTGGCGGTGGTATGTATCTGTATGCTGGCGGCGGCCGGCTGCTCGAAAAAGCCCGGGCAAACCGAAAAAGTGGTTCGAATCGGCGCGGCCGGACCGTTCACCGGCGACATGGCGGTGTTCGGCGCCGACCAGCTGAATGCCATGAAAATGGCAGTGGACGAATGGAACGCGCGGGGCGGGGTC